>JACNKY010000346.1 GCA_014381795.1 Pseudomonadota bacterium
ACAAGTTTAAGCAACTGATCCGTTTCCTCAGTAGATGAAGATTTTTGCTGAGCTTGTAAAGTACCTACCACAATGCAGAAAAACAGAGGTAAAAGTGTCAGTATTTTTTTTATATTATTCAATTGCAACCTTAATTGTGATTGGAGAAACAACTATTAAGAGTAGGTATACTTTCGTTCAAAAGAAATCCAGTTTAGCGCACAAAAAAGCAGAAATCATTTCTGCAATGTATCGAATTGTATCCACTGCACGAGCATTCAAACTCTAAACACTTAAGCATGTAGCGCAATCATTCTTGTATTATTATTGATTTTATCACAAGTTTCATGCTATTTTTTACATTTTACATTTAGCATTTTACAGCTCAAACAATGAGCATTGTGCTTAGACGCAAAATAAATTAATTTTTCAAGCCGCTAATGGCTTTACCGAAAGTAACTGCAAAGGAAAAAATGACAGACAAAAAAAATCTCAGCGAGCAGGAGTGGAAAGAAGTACTGACAGAGGAACAATTTGAGATCTGCAGAAAAAAAGGAACCGAACTGCCTTTCAGCGGAAAGTATCTTGATACTAAAACAAAAGGCACATACAAGTGTTTGTGTTGTGGGAATGACTTGTTTCTGTCAGAAACCAAATTTGATTCAAGTTGCGGATGGCCTAGTTTTTCTGAATCACTTGGTGATGAAAATATAAGAAAGCAGGAAGACCTGAGCCTTTCAAGACAAAGGACAGAAGTACTATGCCGGCATTGTGACTCACATTTAGGACATGTTTTTGAAGATGGTCCCACACCGACAGGTTTGCGTTATTGCATCAATTCCGTCTCGATTGTGCTGGAAGAGGACGATGAATCTTGATCTGAAGCACTTTTCCTGTCAGAATAAAGGGATCCAAAAAATTATTTAATTGAGTCATTAGCTATTATGAAAATTTGTTCTGATGTGGATGGAGTAATACTGAATTATATTCAAGGATTTATCGATTTCACGCAAAGAGAAAAAATCCCTTACACCCATGATCCGGAAATTTATGGAGTCATCCGAAATTTCCCCGATGACACTGAGATGCGCGTTCAGTTCCATGGAGGTGATGATCTGCGAAAACTAAATTATTTTGATGATTCATTGAAAATTCTCAATAAACTGGCCTCTCAGCATGAACTGCATCTCGTAACTGCTCTTGAACCTGAGCAAACACAAAAACGTACTGACAACTTAAAAGAGCTAAATTACGCTTCTCTGCAATGTGTGGGAGATTTACATAAAGAGCAGATTATTGTCGAGGAAGTCCAACCGGATGTAATGTTTGAGGACCGTCCAGAACTTATAAAAGCCTTTTATAATGCGGGTATTCATGTTCTATATCCTGACTGGCACCTTTACACCAAAGGGATGGACCGCTTTGCAACCCCTTTTTCAAACTGGCTGGAAATTCCGGAATTGCTGCAAAATACTTCGAAAATAAACTGAGGTTTTCTGCTGATAGTTCAACCATGCTAAACCAGTAAAAAAACCGAAATCTTGTTATTTCGAGCAAAACGGTAAATCTTACATTTGCTAAACATGCATATCATTAAGATTTCCTGCTTGCTAGGAAAACCATCAACCATAATAAATAATTTATGACTGATACATATTCCATCTATTTTGCGGGTGATTTATTTAATCATAAAGATTTAATCGGTAACCTGCTTTTGTCAGAGGCTATCGAAAAAGAGTCTTCCGGACGTTACCGTTGCGTGGTACCACAGCATCTGGAGCAAAGTACAAACCGCTCCATTGATATCCGCAACAACGATTTAAGTGAGGTTATTAAAGCAGATTTGATCCTGCTTAATTTTGATGGAACTGAGCTTGATTCAGGAACAGTTATCGAATTTTTGTTTGCCAAAGCGCTCGATATTCCGGCAGTAATTTTGCGCTCTGATTTCCGTGCGGCAGGTGACCAGGAAAGGGGTGACCCGTGGAACCTGATGTGTTCCGGATATCCTCGTACCCGTACTGTTTCACTGAACGCTATGTCATGGTACCAGGACGCGTGGAACAAAGGCGGCGGAACTTCCGCGATTCTGGAACGCTTTTACGGAAAGTTGTCAAAAAAGATCAACTCTGAGTTAGATCTGGTTCTCAAGGAACCCTCGCTTTTTGACAATGAGCAAATGCTGTCCAATGTTTATGAGTGGGCATTACGTTTTCCCGGTAAAGGTTTTACCGATTTATTCAGTGAAGAGGAACTCCGGAATTTGCTGCTCTCAAAACAAAATAAAGGCTCAGTTTTAATTTAATCTTTAATCATTTATGGAATTTGAACCTGTAATCGGTTTAGAGATTCATCTCCAGTTGGCAACCGCTTCCAAAATTTTTTGCAGTTGCTCGACAGAATTCGGTAAACCGCCGAACGCAAATACTTGTCCGGTTTGTCTGGGACTGCCTGGAGCCTTACCTGTTTTGAATTGTAAAGTTCCTGAATTTGCTGTTCAACTTGGAATTGCATTAAATTGTGAGATCCGTCTGGAATCCCAATTCGCACGTAAGAATTATTTCTATCCTGACCTTCCAAAAGCATATCAGATATCACAATTTGACAGACCGATTTGCGAAAACGGCTGGCTGGATATTGAAACTGAATCGAGGGGGAAAAGCAGGATCGGCATCACACGAATACACATGGAAGAGGATGCGGGCAAACTGGTTCATGCAGAAGGCAGCACTGATAGTTTAGTCGACTTGAGCCGTGCAGGAGTACCTTTACTGGAAATTGTGAGTGAACCTGACGTGCGTTCTGCAGAAGAGGCAAAAGTCTACATGGAAAAAATCCATGCAATTGCCACCACAATCGGTGTTTCAGACGGTGACATGGAAAAAGGACATTTACGTTGTGACGCAAATGTATCCCTGCGACCACTCGGACAAAAGGAATTTGGTACTCGAACAGAAACCAAAAATCTGAATTCATTCCGTTTCGTCAAGCAAGCAATTACTTATGAAATGCAGCGTCAGCGTGAGGAAATTTTAGATGGAAAAACGATAACTCAGGAAACAAGACTCTGGGACACCGACCGTAAAGTCACTTTCAGCATGCGTTCCAAAGAAGAAGCAGATGAGTATCGCTACTTCCCGGATCCGGATTTGCCGCTGGTGCGGCTGTCTCAGGAAATGGTTGAAGCCTTTCGTGAAAATCTTCCTGAACTACCTGAGGCAAAACAGCAGCGCTTTATTGAAGAACACAGATTAAGCGCTTATGATGCGGAAGTGCTTTCTGCTGGTAAAGAAATTTCAGCATATTTTGAGAAAATACTCAGCTACGGAGCTTCACCCAAAATCGCCTGTAACTGGGTGATTGGAGAGTTGACACGTGTAATGAATGATTCCGGAAAATCGCTTGATGAAATAAAGCTCTCTCCGGAACATCTCGCGGATTTGACTAAATTCATTGAAAGCGGTGAAATCAGTCATAAAATTGCAAAAACAATTTTTGAAGAAATGTTGATTTCAGCAAAAAATCCTGCTCAGATAATTGAGGAAAAAGGGTTGAAGCAGGTATCAGATGCAGGAGAACTGGGTCGGATTGCTGACGAACTGCTTGCAGCAAATCCGCAGCAGGTTGAACAATATCGTACAGGAAAAACGAAAGTGATTGGTTTCTTTGTAGGTCAGATGATGAAACAAACACGTGGAAAAGGCAACCCTGCTGTAATCAACAGCTTATTAAAGGAAAAACTGGATGGGTAGCATGAAAAAAATAATTCTCTATCTGGAATGGGGTTCAATTTTAGGTCTGCTCAGTTGCGGGCTTTGGGTTTTTTTGAAACTGCCCATAGAAACCAGTCAGGGGTTTCCGCAAAAAATAATGTACCTTCATGTGCCTTCAGTGATTACCACATACTTGGCGTTTTTTGTTGTCTTCGTCTACAGCATCGCCTACCTTTGGAAACGTGAATTAATGTTTGATCAAATCGCAAAAGCCTCTGCGGAAGTCGGACTGGTTTTTTGCGCGCTTGTATTGATAACTGGGGCCATCTGGGGGAAACCGACTTGGGGAACCTACTGGGTTTGGGACGCACGGCTGACAACAACGCTGTTGTTGTTTCTAATCTTCATGGGTTATTTCCTGCTAAGGATGTCTGTCAATGACAGAGATAAAGAAGCGCGACTGGCTTCTGTTTTAGGTATTATCGGTTTCCTTGATATTCCCATCATTCACAAATCAGTTGAGTGGTGGAGGACTTTGCATCAACCGTCAACTCTTTTTAAAGTCGATTCCGGAGAAGCAAAGCCGTCGATGCCGCCGGAACTGCTTTACCCCCTCCTGGCTTCAACTTTAGTGATGCTGGCATTCTATCTTTATTTGCTGCTCCTGCGTTACCAAACTGAAAAACGTACGGACAGACTCAACCAACTTCTTGCTGAAACACAGGTTTAAATGCTTATCGGATTAGAATACGTAATTGCTGCTTACGGAATTTGGCTGATTACTTTTGTTGTTTACATTATTTTGACTAAACGTCGTTTAAAAACAACCAGCCATGCAGTTGCCGCACTTGAAGAAAGATTCTCCGGAACACCTGCAGCTACTCAGAACGGAAATAATATATGAAAACAAGAACTAAATTTGTAATCGGCGGAGCAGTAATCCTTGCAGTAATAATAGCCTTGTCCGTGCAGGGTTTGCAGGAAATGACCGTTTTCTTCTATACTCCCCAAGAAGTACTGGCCAGTCCAAGCAAGTTTGAAGACAAGACAATCCGTATCGGAGCACTCGTGCAAAAAGGTAGTGTTGAATGGAACGCAAAAGCCATTCAGCTTTCTTTCAACATTACTGAAGACGGAAATGAGTTCATCCCTGTGTTATATGACGGAGTCAAACCGGATTTGTTCCGTGAAGGTCAAGGTGTTGTTGTTGAAGGAAAAATGAAAGGTCTGCGCTTTGAAGCGAATCAGTTGCTGGTAAAGCACAGTGAAGAATATACAGTTGAAACTGAACAGAAGAAAAACAAAGAAGATTATTACAAATCAATTCAGGCACAATAAACAAGGAATCACAGAACTGGTACAGAAGTCTAGAATTCCTGAACTCAGTTTATGAAACCTCTCTCCTGAGACCTACCGCCAAATGCCATCGCGTTTCCAGAAATTACGGAAAAACTACAAAGAGTTAATCGACACTGATCCTAATTTCCGTAACAGGATGCTCGTGGTAGTCGTACTTTTGCTGTTGCTGATTGTGCTGGTCATGTTCAGCATGCGTCAAGGCTTTTCCGTTTTAGAGCAAACCGGCTCGCAGTTGATGGTTTTTATCGCTATCAACGTCAATATCGTCCTGCTCGCAATCGTTTTCTATCTGATTGCTCGCAACCTCCTCAAACTCTCATATGAACGGCGGCGACACGTTCTGGGCGTCAATCTCAAAACAAAACTCATCACTTCCTTTATCGTACTTTCTTTACCAGCAATGGGCTTTCACCTCTTTGCAAGTTTCTTCATTGCCACAAATCTTGAATCATGGCTCAAAGGTCAACAGGAGTCAATGATCCACAGCGCGCAAAACGTTTCCGAAGCTTACCATAATAATCTACGCAATACTATGGAACTCCAGAATATGATCTGGGAAAGCCATTTGAGAAAAAAAGTGGGAGAATTCAGCAAAGTGACGCAATTAAATAAAATAGCAGCGGATGTGA
>JACNKY010000351.1 GCA_014381795.1 Pseudomonadota bacterium
ATAGCACAGCCCAGACTCTTCTTAAGTTCAGGGATGGTTTGGTTTTCTCAAAACTTTTACCGTAATACACTTAAGCGTATTATTGAATTTAGGTATTCTTTTCTAGCTCTTGGATTGATTTTTATTATGGTTTGTGCAGGTCTGAGCATAGGAGGGCATATGCGATTTACTTTTTTCCCTTCAATAGAAAGAGATAGAGTTATTTTAAATGCTAAAATGCCATTTGGGACCCCAGTAAGTGTAAGTAAAGAAGTCGAAAAAAAGATGTTGGGTTCTGCAATGGCTTTGATCCAAGAATATGAGTCTGAATTAGGGAAACCTGTTCATGATGGAGTATATAGTAATGTTGGTAGAGGTGGATCAAATAATGCTTCAGTAAGAGTATATCTAAAACCCTTAAAGGAAAGAGGTTTTCCTGCAAATGAATTTTCACGGAAATGGCAAAAAAGTATGGGAGTGGTCCCTGGGATTGAATCATTAAAGATTAGATCTGGATGGAGAATGGGATCTACATATGATATAGATTTACAATTGAGCCATCCAGATCCAAATGTGCTCTTTGGGATAGTTGAAGAGTTTAAAGAAACATTCTCAGAATATCCAGGAGTGAAAAACATTGAGGATAGCTCCGAAGATGGAAAAAGAGAGGTTCAGTTAAAACTAACTCCAGAAGGCCTAACTCTGGGATTGAGCACACTAGAACTAACTCGACAAGTTCGAAGTGCGTTTCAAGGAGTTGAAATTTTAAAATTGCTTAGGAATAACGATGAAGTGAGTTTAAAGTTAGTCTTACCTTTAGAGGAACGCAAGTACTTAAGGGATTTGGAAGACTTAGTTATTATTGCTCCAAATGGTGAGAATTTGCCTCTCGCTCAAGTAGCCGAATTGAAATACAGTCAATCTTATAGCGCCATACGCCGTATCGATGGTAGGCGTATTGTTAGTGTGAGGGCGCTCGTAGATTCTGAAGTTTCAAACACTGCTGAAGTAGTTATGTCACTTAAAAAGTCTCTTTTACCTGAAACAATAATGCAGAACCCTGAACTTCAATACTCTTTTGAGGGAGCTAGCAGAGCACAAGCTAATACTATGGATGGAGTAAAAGAAGGTGGCGTTTTCGCTTTAGTTTTGATTTTCTGCTTACTTGCTTTGCAATTCAAAAACTATTTTCAACCTCTTATTGTGATGACAGCAATTCCTTTTGGTTTCGTAGGAGCTATATTAGGACACTTGCTGCTAGGATATGATCTTAGCATAATAAGTGTTTTAGGAATTGTTGCTTTGACTGGTATTGTTGTTAATGACTCACTAATTTTAGTTGACTTTATAAATCGTAGCCGCGAAAAAGGAGTGTCAATTATCGAGGCTGTAGTAGAATCTGGTGTACGCCGATTTAGACCGATAATACTGACAACACTAACTACATTTTTTGGTTTACTGCCAATGCTTTTTGAGACATCAATACAAGCTCGGTTTCTTATTCCAATGGCTATTAGCCTTGCATTTGGAGTTTTGTTTTCAACTTTTATAATTTTATACCTAATTCCAGTGCTTTATATCATACTTGAAGATATTAGGGCTGTCATGGGGAAGATCCCCCAAAGAATAGGAATGAAACGAGACTTAGTTTAAAGAATTTCTAGATCAAACATACATTACACTCAAAGACGTTTTAGTAATTAATGAATATTTTTTTAATAAATATTTTAGAATAGTAATGAGTTTAAGTCAAAAACGCGAGTAGACTGAGATCAATGAAAATACAAATGTATCTATCTACATGATTAAATTAGTTTAGAATTAGATTAAGAATTACAGTAATCTATAAATTAATTTAATGAATATAATAACTGTCTCTACTAGATGATAATTTGGAAAGATTACAAAAACAGTGGGGTTTGTTAAAGGACTTTAGTGTATTTTGGCAGACCCCAATATTCAGGATCAAAGTCTTTTAGTGAAGATATTATTTGAGAAGCATTTTTGTAGTGACTATGATCCATATTAGGGTCAGGTACTACAACCACTGACATTCCGGCCGCTAACGCGGCTTCGCAACCAGAAGGTGCGTCCTCAAAAACAAGACACTGCGCTGGATCTACTCCGAGACGTTCTGCCGCCAGCAGGAAAATATCCGGTGCAGGCTTACCCTCTTTCAATTCAGGATCATCTCCGCGGACAATTTGCTTGAATTGGGAAAACCATTGTTTGTGTTTTTCATATTTTGCCTCAAACATTGGAGACGAAGAACTGGTAGCGAGTGCCTGCGGAATTCCGCATTGAAAAAAATGTGTGGTCAGAGCTTTTGCGCCTGGCAAGGCCTGCGTGTCACGGAATCGCTCCAGCAAAACGTCTTTTCTTGAGTCCAGATAATCCTGCGCTGTAATAGGCAAATCCAGACTTTCAACTATAATCTGTGCTGCCTGAATTGACCTGCGTCCAATAATCTTTTTTTTGATCGACCAGTCAAAAAACTTTCCATATTCTGCAACTATTTCTTGAGTGACTTCAGTATAAATGCCTTCTGTATCAAGGAGAAGACCGTCCATATCGTAAATTATACAGGTAATTTCAGGCGTCATAGTACAGGCTTTGGCTGGTTTTTCAGGAGGTTCAAAAGAAATTCTGTTAAAGCAGGTAAGCTATGTAAATTTTAAAATAACGTGGGTGCGTGTTTTCGTAAATCAACTGTTTCCTCTTTGCCGTTACTCAGTTTGTAACTTACAGAATATTCATTTACCCACTTTAATTTTAAACGATAACTAACGTCTTGAACCTGGAGATTAAAGAGACTTTGTATTTTTTTAAAGTTACGGTTTATGAGATGCAGCCTAAAATTGTATACCCTTTGAGTAATTTCCTGACCACTTGAATTGGTGCGTGTGATATCATTTGAATCAGTAATATGATACAAAATCGCGTGGTTTGCAGACGTTGCTACGCCGGCACCGGTACGGATATTAGTAAGTAATGGAACAATTTTTTCCTGAAAAATTCTAAATACTCTTTGAATCCCGAAAGTGCTGTTTGTATACTGATAAAATTCCGGATCAACCTTCCAAAACCGTGCATCTCCGTCTGCTTCATTTTTAACAATGTCCAGTCCCAATACTCCATTTTGTGCACGGTAGAGATAAACGTAACTTTTAGTATTTTTTATGCTGGTAATATTAAGAATCACCCGTTGAGGATGAGAATCTAAAAGATTTTTGTCGAGGTAAATTCCATTACCCATCCTGTTCTCAGGATAGATCTGGTACGGTGCAAGGTCTACTATTCCCCTATGTTCGGAATCTCTGGAAAAAGTTTCTACTGCCTTAATTCCTTGAGGCAGTAAGAGTAAAAGTAGACCTGTGAAAACAAAAAATATATTTACTTTAAGCTGCAAAATTCTATCTTTTAGTAGTCTCAACTCTTTCTCCTCTATGTGATGTAGCATGCAAGTCAACATTTGTTAAAATATTTTATTGTGTTGGTTAAGAAATTTCCTGAATCCTTGTCATTTCAAGCGACACGAATCCATAACTATACTGCCTCTGCATTTTTTATTTCCTAACTGCTACCTTAGCCGAGCAGCGGATTTCAGACTTTTTTCTGCTGGATCGATTATAGCAAACTATTATACTGAAGTCAGTGAAATAGTGCTTGAGCAACTTGAATCCTGCGCCGCTTGATATTAGAATAAATATTTAGATGTCGTCTAGACTGCTCCAATAGTCAGCAGACTTAAATATACTTTCTCGTAATCCAGCTTAAAAAATGTCTACCAGTAAAACTGTAACACCAGCTTCCAGACCTTTTGTGATTGGCACAAGCGGGCACATTGATCATGGGAAAACTACTTTGGTCAAAGCTCTCACAGGAGTTGACACAGACCGTTGGGTAGAAGAAAAAGAACGTGGGATTACAATTGACATTGGATTTGCTCATTATGAGGACGAAAAGGGAAATCAGCTAGCATTTGTGGATGTACCAGGTCACGAAAAATTTATTCATAATATGCTTGCCGGTGCGGCAGGTATGGATGCGGTATTGCTCGTTGTGGCAGCAGATGAGGGAGTGATGCCTCAAACACGTGAACATCTGAATATCTGTAATCTACTGAAAATCCAAACCGGACTGGTGGCGCTTACACGGATTGATTTAGTGGAAGACTCTGAGCTAATCGAACTTTGTCAGGAGGAAGTTGTTGAATTACTGGAAGGCACATTTCTCGAAGGTCAGCCAGTGATTCCAGTTTCCGCTACCAGCGGAGACGGATTAACGGAACTTCGCGAAGCATTATCAAAACTGTCCAACCAAATTCCTGCACCTGAAATTGAAAAACCATTCCGCTTGAGTGTAGACCGTTCCTTCACGGTCAAGGGATTTGGCACTGTCGTTACCGGTACAGTGCTTAGTGGATCAGTCAGACAAGATGAAGAAGTACAGCAATTTCCGCAACAGCGTGGCGTTCGGATACGAGGACTACAGGCTCACGGTCAGGCAGTCAATGAAGTTTTTGCCGGGCAGAGGGCTGCCCTTAATTTAGCGGGAATTGCCAAAGAAGAAATTCAGCGAGGCGACCAACTGGCAAAAGAGGAGTCATTACTTACCAGTTATATGCTGAATGCCTCTCTGACCCTGCTAGAAGATGTCTCGACTGCATTAAAAAACAGAACACGTATCAGACTTCATTTAGGAAGCCAGGAAGTTTTTGGAAGGATTGTCCTCTTGGAAGGTGAAACTCTGTCCCCGGGGAAAAATGCTCTGGTTCAGTTCCGTCTAGAAAGCCTGGTCAGTGCGAGACACGGTGACCGTTTTATTGTCAGGAGTTACTCACCGATGATTACTCTAGGTGGAGGGATGGTGATTGATCCTTCTCCAAGTAAATCAAGAAGAGTTCTGCATGAACTTCCTGAACGTCTAAGTCGTCTTCACGAAGGTGACGAAAATGTGCGTTCTGCGGAAGTGATCTATCTGCAGTCTGTGAAAGGAGTGATTGAAGCAGAGTTTACGGTACGTTCGGGTCTTTCTGCCAAACAGTCCGGTAAAGTTCTGCACCTTCTGCAAAGTCAGCAGAAGGTGCTTTGTGTCGATCCTTTTTCAAAACGTTATCTCCATGTTGAACATGTAGAACGTATCGGCGAATTTTTAAGCAAAGTCTTAGCAATACATCACAAAAAATTTGAGGATCGTGAAGGCATGACACGTTCCGAACTGTGGGGGAAGCTCTCTTTGATTTTTACAGAAAAAGAAGTTGAAATTCTGTTAAAATACATGGTTAAGCTGCGTAAATTTTTACAAAACGGTCAGTACTTCGCCCTAGCAGAACATCAGCCGCAAGTTTCTCAAGCTCAGGAAGCAGGTTTAGCGCTCTGTCTTGAGTTGATAAAGGCAGGGGGATTTCAGCCTCATCGCCGGACACGTTTGCTTGCAGAACTTGAAATGAACGAAAAAGAGGGTGTGACAATGCTAAAATCAGCGGTACATTCCAAACGGCTTGTGCGTGTCACGGAGGACCTGTATTATGCTCCGGAACAAACAACTGAAATCTTAACTAGTCTGAGAAAATATTTACAGGATAATCAAAGTATTACTGTGATCCAATTCAAAGAATTATTAAACATTTCTCGCAAACACGCCATTGATTTGCTAGAG
>JACNKY010000360.1 GCA_014381795.1 Pseudomonadota bacterium
AGGAATAATTTTACCGGTGTATTCATAGGTCTTGATACCCAGAAATACTACACCACCACCAATCGTGTACCAAATATAGCGAAAAGATTTGTCACGATCTCCTTTTTCTATTGCGGCATGCGCCAGTACAATACTCAAACTTGAAGTAAGTAGGACAAATGTGTTGATTGCACCAGCTGTGACACTCGTCAGCGAAGCATCTTCAAACCCTGGAGTGCCGTTTAGTTTAAAAAGCACAAAGCAGGCAACTAAACCACCAAAAATAAAAACTTCAGATGCTAGTAGCCACCAAATAGCTAGACGGCCGCTTGGAATTCCTGTAGAACTTCGATGTGTTGCAATAGGACCGTGCATCGACATTATTTAATCCTTTTTTGAGTTAACAAATGAACAGGAACAACTTACGCTCCTGTAATTTTATGGACGTATCAGTTTTACTCTGGCGGTTCATTTTGTGGCCAGTAATCTTTTTCTCGACCTGGGACACTATATTCATATGCACTACGGTAAACTGTAGGTAGTATTTTGAAATTACCATGAGGTGGTGGAGAAGAAGTACTCCACTCCAGAGTATTTGCATTCCAAGGATTATTTGGTGCTTTCTCTCCCTTGAACATACTGACGAAAAAGTTGTATATAAACACAAACTGAAATAGGAGCAAAACTATTAAACTAACCGTTGCAAATATTCTTATATCTTGCAACTCTTGTTTTGCTAAATCTGGATAGTTCTGAAAATTATAGACTCGTCTATTCTGTCCAGCTAATCCAAGTAAGAACAATGGTAGAAAAATACAGTTAAATGGTACGAAAGTTCCCCAGAAATGAATTTTACCAAGGGTCTCATTCATCATCCGGCCAAACATTTTTGGAAACCAATAAGTGAGTGCTGCAAACATGCCGATAATTGTTATCGGGAAAAACGTGTAATGGAAGTGAGCCAAAACAAAGTATGAATCGTGGAAATAAATATCTAGTGCACTTGCACCTAAATAAATTCCTGTTACTCCACCAATCAAAAAAGAAGCCAAAAAACTCAAAGCCCACAGCATGGGTGTTTTAAACTCAATCGAACCTCCGTAGAGCGTGGCAATGTAGCTGAACATCATTTCAGCAAGAGGTATTGAAATCAATACAGTTGTAACTACGAAAACATTCGCCACTCTGGGATCAATACCTGCTATAAATTGATGATGTGCCCAAACTATGAAGGAAAGTCCGCCTGTAGCAAAAGCAGTATAAAGTATAGTTCTGTAGCCAAATAGTTTCTTTCGTGAAAAAACGGAAATGATGTCTGCCACAATTCCCATGGTGGGAAGCAGTACTACATAAACCTCAGGATGGCCAAAAAACCAGAACAGGTGTTGCCATAGTAGCGGATCACCGCCACCTGAAGGTAGGAAGAATGTGGTACCTAGTCTTTGGTCCATGAAGAGCATAACGGCTCCAGCTACGAGTGGTCCGACGGATGCCATAAACAAAATTACTGCAACCACGATAAACCAGACTGCAATTGGTATGTCCATCCATTTCATTCCAGGTGCGCGGGCGTTCATTGTGGTTGTAATAAAATTTATTCCACCCAGTAAAAATGAAACAAACTCTAAAGCTACTGCCAGTATCCATAAAGAGGCTCCCCAGTCAGTACGACTGTATTCTGCTACTGAAGAAAGTGGCGGATAAGATGTCCAGGCTCCACCGAAACCTCCACCTGCAACGAAAAATGATGTAATCAGCACCAATGTACTTACTAAAAATATCTGATATGATAAACGGTTTAATCTTGGAAAAACCATATCATCACAACCTATCATTAATGGAATCAAGAAGTTGCCAAAGCCAGCAATTAGAACAGGCATAGCCACCCAGAAGATCATAATCGTTCCGTGATTGGTGACCAGCATGTTGTATTCTCCCGGGCCAACCAGACCATAGAGAGGAACCAACTCCCCCGGGAATGCCAGTTGCATCCGGAAAGCATAGGCAAAATACCCCCCGATAATCGCCATGATCATTCCGGTGAAAATGTACTGCATCCCGATGATTTTATGATCGACAGGTAGTATGTATTTGTATAAAAAACTTAACTCTTCATGATGTTCCGCGTGAGTATCCGTCTGGACCGCGGCAGTTGCTTGGCTCATTGTTTTCCTCTTAACTAAAAATAGACTAAAATACACTGGCTAAAAGCACAGCAAAGGAATCCTCGTCGTCAACTTTCGAGGTGTTTGATGGGAATTTTGTCTTTGTTCCCTTACGTTTTTGAAAATGACTCTCGTAGGTTCCGTTTTGAATTTGAGCCATGGTGGTGTTATAGCTTTCTTCGGAATGTACTGTAATTGCTGCACCCATGATTCCATGACCATACCCACACATCTCTGCGCACTGCAGATCATAGGTACCTGTTTTTGTCGGCTTAAACCAACCGCTGATTGTCCTTCCAGGAACAGCATCTTGTCTCAAACGGAATGCAGGTACAGAAAAATTATGAAGTACATCCCGAGACTGTAGTTCAAAGTGGTATGTTTTATCAGTCTGTACATGGAGGTCATTGACTGTAGCCACATCATCCTGTGTGTCAAGTTCTCCATCCGGCCCTGCGTGAATGAAGGACCAACTCCATTGCTGTCCAATGATTCTTACTAGATTGTCTCTTGGTGGAAGAGTTTGTTTTATGTCGACCCAAACCATAATGTTGATAGCTATAATTACTACATCCATTGCAATCACAGCATAGTGAGGATAGTGCGTCCATTTTGTTTCGCTATGCTTCTCTCCAGCTATGTACTGGGCTTTTACACCTTCTTTCCTCCGGAACCGTATAATTAAATATACTAGTGCTCCAAATGTCAAAAAGAACCAGAACCCGATGATCAAAGTGATCACTAGAAAGAGGTTGTCGATATCCCCTGCAAATGAGGATGCTCTATGTACAAAATATTCAATCATCTTAATTTATTACTGCAATATCGTTGCTCGCTCTTCAGCGATTAAGTAGATAAGCTTTTACACAAAAAAAGCTTTTTCAGGCATTAAATGCAAAAACGTAGATACCCGCCATAAACATTATACAACCAGTAAAAACAACATAAAACACTTTTTTTACCATTACATCAGAATCATTTTCTTCCATAGACCTCCAAAGAACTGGACTGTTTAGGTTAATATAAAAAACGTTCTAGGACTATAATAGTACTCAGAACAGGTAAATAAATAATGGAAACAAGAAAAACCTTACGGGCATTTTCTACGCTACTTTCACGAAAAAATAAAGTAATTACTGCAAAAAATCCTAAACCAAGCAAAATTGCACCTGTCAGATAAAGCAGGCTGGCCTGACCAATGATGTGAATCGCAAGGCTTGCAATAAAAAGCAAACCGGTATTATACAACATCTGTAGTGCGGTTCTTCGTCCTGTTTGATCATCCAGTGATAGCATCCTGAAACCGCCTTTCTGGTAGTCATCGCGATACATCCAGGCAATTGCAAAAAAATGTGGAAGCTGCCAAAAATAAAGCAACGCGAAAATAGGCAGGACTTCCCAATCCAACTGACCGCGAGCAGCAGTCCAACCCATAACCGGAGGTAATGCACCTGTTATTCCTCCAAACCAAGTATTGGCGATGGTTCTTTGTTTCAGCGGAGTATAAACCAGGATGTAAGAAATAAGAGTCAGTAAACCAAGTGCGGCAGTAAGTACATTAAGGGTCAGCAATAAAGTCGTGATACCGGCGATGGAAATTATTATTCCAAAAAGCAAAGCTTCATTTTCGGAGAGTCTCCCCATGGGTAGGGGACGGTTCTTTGTCCGGCTCATCTTTGAATCAGGCACCTTCTCCATCCATTGATTGAGCACATGCGCTCCTGCACCTGTCAAGGCTGTGCCTGACAATAAGTACAGCAAAGGCAGCACGGTTATTACACTGTCCTGAGGCAGAACAAAACCAAGAACAGTGCTGAAGAGTACACTGGACAGTAAGCGTGGCTTTGTTAAAGTTATATAATCTCTAATTTTACTGATTGTGAAGGAAGGAAAAATGTTTACTCCGAGAGATTTTTCACTCATTTTAGGCAGGTTTATCTATGTTTTCTAGTTAATAAATTATATGTAATTTGTGAAAAAATAACATATAAAAATTTCGATGACAAGTTAATACTTAAAAAAAAGACAGCTTGCAAGACTGATTTTTCTATCAAAAATTTTAAAAAGTCTTGACCAACTTCAATTCTACTCTTACAATTCTCAGACTTAAATAAAGAATAATTTATTTGGACATGTCAGGTAACAGGATATTATGCTGACATATTTGCTTCCTATAAAGATTATTTAAAGGAGAATAAATGAA
The DNA here is from genome assembly GCA_014381795.1 of Pseudomonadota bacterium. Lineage (GTDB taxonomy): Bacteria > SAR324 > SAR324 > SAR324 > NAC60-12 > Arctic96AD-7. Next base: position 4,348 of record JACNKY010000360.1, read on the forward strand.
AGTACGTAGCGGGTTAATTCAAATGGCCCTGAAGGGAGACACATCGATGGCTCCGGAAGAAATTACAAAGAAAATGATAGAAGCTCATATTCCCTATATTGAAGAGGCAGGCGAAAAAGGCGTGCAGGTACTCTGCATGCAGGAGGTCTTCACCCAACCTTATTTTTGCCCCAGTCAGGACTCAAAGTGGTACGCTGCTGTAGAAAAGATCCCAGAGGGACCAACCACGAAACTTATGCAGGAATATGCAAAAAAGTATAACATGGTGATTGTTGTACCAATTTATGAAGAAGAAATGACAGGTGTGTATTACAACACAGCGGCAGTGATAGACGCAGATGGAAAATATCTGGGAAAATACCGCAAAACTCACATACCTCAGGTTGCAGGATTTTATGAGAAATTCTTTTTCAAACCAGGAAACTTAGGCTTTCCGGTATTTGAAACTGCTTACTGCAAACTTGGCGTGTACATTTGTTATGACCGGCATTTTCCGGAAGGTTGGCGGGCACTTGGATTGAACGGTGCAGAATATATTGTCAATCCGTCCGCCACAGTAGCAGGCCTTTCCCAATATTTGTGGGAATTGGAACAGCCAGCCTCAGCTGCAGCTAACGGTTGTTACATTGGAGCAATTAACAGAGTTGGTTCAGAAGAACCCTGGAACATTGGTAAGTTTTATGGATCCAGCTACATCGTTAATCCGCGTGGAAAAATTGAGGCGCAGCTTGACGATCACAGTGACGGTTTGCTGGTGCATGACATGGATATGGATGCTGTCCGGGAAATTCGAAACCTCTGGCAGTTCTATCGTGATCGCCGTCCGGAAACTTATGGAGATCTGACCAAACTGCAATAATTGTTTTACCAGGCGGTGATTCGCTTAAAAATTACCGCCGTTTATGCTGAGAATAATATATGACTTCTATCGACGTTCGTGCCGGACGCTTGTCGCAGGAACAACTAGCTTTAAATTTTGACGATGCACATCCACCTCTGCAGTCGGGAAATGCTATAGTTGAGGCAAACCGGTGTTATTTTTGTTATGACGCGCCCTGTGTTGTCGCTTGTCCCACCTCTATTGATATTCCTAATTTTATCCGTAAAATATCTACAGGCAACCTGAAAGGTTCAGCGAAAGATATTTTTTCACAAAACATAATGGGTGGAATGTGCGCCCGCGTTTGTCCTACAGAAACACTTTGTGAGGGGGCATGTGTCAGAGAAACTCAGGATCATCAGCCGGTACGTATTGGT
>JACNKY010000184.1 GCA_014381795.1 Pseudomonadota bacterium
CAGGCGGATTGACTGATAAAATTTTGCTGATTCAGTTACAAAACAACTTTAATTACGGAAGTGATTCCTTCTTCGTTGCGGATTTTTTCAACGGCTGCATCTGGCAAATCATCATGAACACGGATCAACTAAATAGCTTTGACGCTTAGTTAATCAATTCTTTGGAAATCGGTGTTACAGAACGAGTCCGGATACAATTGAAAGGTGCTATTATGTTAAAAATTTCAGCGAGAGGAAGATCAGGAGCGTAATGGATTTCAATATCTTTTTCTTTACTCAGCATTTCCAGCCCATTTTCGTGAACTGATCATCTAACAAGGATTTTGCACATTAAACTGATTTTTCTCAAGTTCGGATTATAAACAATTGCTGTATTGTATCATTCCACATTTTGACGGAGTACGCAAAGATTCTGCTCTGAAACTGAAGAATTTTAGCAGCTGAAACCACTAATTGGAGAAAAAGGAGGAAAATAACTAAGAATATTTTTGGAGGATAATTGGAAAACGGGAGAGACTGCTCTCCCGTTTTTCTGCAAAGACTCAGAAACCCTTGCGAACCATGAGTTCATAAGGGGTTAAGCGGTGCAGACAGCGTGTACGAATTGCTATCTGACGAAAAGGGTATAGGTTTTTTTTAGTAGATTTCATCTGCTTCTCCCGAATTTAAACGATTAATATCAATGATAAATATAGTCTTGAAAACTATTTTATCGAACTCTTGCACACATCTTGAAAGATGTACTAATAACATCGGCAGAACTAATAATTTCTTGAATTGTTTTTTATCAAGAGAGCTTAAACAGGGTATTATGGCAAGAGGAGGTTTCCGAGAAGGCGCGGGAAGAAAAAAAGAATATAACGAGCCTATCAAAAAAATTCTATTGGGACTTCCTGAGTCTGTTTTGAAGCAGTTGGACAGCTATGCCTCTGCCAAGAACCTCTCTCGGCCAAAAGCCGTGGCAATCCTTGTAGAACAGGCAATGGAGCAAAACGGCCAACTGGCGATTTAGCAACTCTTTTGATTTAACAAAATTACTTTTCATCAGTCTCTGTTGGAAAGTCTCCGTCCAGTTCCTTGAGTTTACGTGTAGCTTCCAGGAATCGCTTTTTTGACCTCCGTCTCTCCCACAATCCTAAAAGAATCATCGAGCAAAATAACATTATGATTAAAACAAGTCCCATTTATTTTTACACACTTAAACTAATTAGCTGGATTTAAAAATCATCAACACAATTGAAATTCCATAATATACAGCAATTCCTCCAAGTACCCAGTTTACCCATCTCGGCGATATACCCTGCGCTTTTTTGCGGTGCCTTCTCCATAAATAGATTGAGCAAACAATCAGGAAAGCAAGAAAAATCCCCTTTGGTCCCATGTTAGCGCCTGTTCACTTAGATTCTGTTTTTCCGATAAAGCACGGGATTTAAATTTTCATCGTTATACATTTTCATTTGCTGATAAACTTTGAGCCGTTTTTCTCCGCTGCTTAAATCAGCAAGTAATTTAGCGAGGCATTGTTCCAGATCTTCACGCTGTTCCCTTAACACAGAAAGTTTTGCCACACACTTCTCACGATGCTCTGCTGTTGCTTCCTCACGCTGAATTTCTTCGTCCATATGATAAATTTTAAGCGCATTTATTGAAAGACGGTCAATCATGCTGCCTGGTGTTTCGCTGTTCATTTCTGTTTCAGCGTTATTTTTCACATTTTCCGTGTTGATAATATTCAGCAGAAACTGATCCATCTGTTCAATCAAATCATTTCTTCGTTGATTGAAAACATCAATCGCACGTTTCACAGCAGCAATTTTTGAATCAGAAACATCCGGATCACGTGCCATATCTTCCTGATGCCATAATTCAAAATTGACCTGATGCTGAGTTGAAACCAACTTGGGGAAATCTTCCGCTGCTGAAAAATCCCCCTCTGGCAAAACCCTGTGCCATAACTCTACCTCCTGAAGCTGCTGTTTCAACAACTTCTCTGTTTCAAACATGAAAACCATTAAAATTCCTTTAGCAGAAAGTTTTTATCATTTTGTCCAATTCAGTCTGCACTGTTTCTACAGTAACACCGTGGAGACATTCCAGCTTACACTTTGGATAAGTACAATTATTTTTACATCCCGGATCATATTCAAGAGCACAGTGTTGAGTTGCTTGAGGAGGTGTCCAGTTAGCGGCCCAAGGCCTACCAAAAATTGTCAGTGTGGGAGTGCCTCCGGCAATCGCAAAATGTCTTGGACCATTGTCATTACCAAAATGCAAATCTACTTTATTCAAGATGGCCAGTGTTTCAGCAAGCGATGGAATATCATAGTCCGGAAGCGCTTTTTGCTTCATCGCACCTCTTACCGCATTGATAAAATGCTCCTCACCCGGTCCAAAGAGGAATAATATTTTTGCATTATAGTTCTGCACCAGCCAGTCGGCGATCATAGCAAACCGTTCTGCGGGCCACACTTTATAGGGCTGTCGGGAAACCGGAGACAAAGTCACTACAAAATCGTTGTCTCTTATGCCAAGCTGGCCGAAAAGCTGCTCAGCATATTCTTTATCTTCTTCATCACCAAAAAAATCCAGTTCGAAATCATTGGCGGAAATTCCGAGTTCTCCCAACAATTGAGCTTTATCCTGTGCTGCATAAGTCACCTCCGTGGAAATTTTGACAGGATGCGTATAGGCCCAGCTTCTTCCGCGAAAACCAAAACCAATCCGGATTGGTGCAGCTGAAAAACGGGTCATTAACGCACTCCGCGGATTTCCAAAAAAATCAATCACGCAATCAAATTGACGTTCCCGAAGTTTCCTGAAAAAGGAAATTGAATCACTGATTGTTTGGGCTTTGCGGTAAATTAGTATTTCATCCAGAAAAGGATTATCACGTAAAACCTGATCCGCAGGAGCTTCCGTCATAAAAGTCAGCTCCGCTTCCGGAAAAGATTCCCGCAATAACCTGATCGAAGGAGTAGTCATGAGAACATCGCCAATCCTCCGTAACTGAATCAAGAGAAATTTCACTGGAGCATCACCTTTATTCCAGATCGGTTAAATCTTTGAGCCGTTTTTCTGTTGAAGAAATCTCCATTATTTGTGCCCCAAGTTTATCACCTACCGTCACAGATTTAGCTTTTGCGATCTCTTCATCATTGATATAGAGCTTCATATTATCTTCCACCTTGGTGTCCAGCTCCAGCATGGAGCCTTGTCCAAGCCTCAATATTTCATCAATTTCCATGCTACATTCACCCAGTACAAAACGGGCGGTAACAGGCATTTCCATCAATTTCTGGATTTGCGGGCCAGGCTCTTTTTTGGAATTATTCCTTTTCTGTTCTTTGCTGCTCATCTTATTTCCTTAAATGGAAGAATTTCTCGATCTATATTTAGCTCGCATTATCAAAATTATTTTGCTATTTTTAAACGTACAAGACTTAAACCATACCGATTATTTTCAATCAGAACAAGATGATTTAATCTCAAATAATAGGAATATAAAATGTCCCCTAAACAAAAAACTGCAACAAAAAGACACGCAAGCAGCCGTCCAAACAAGAGAAACATGAGAAAACGCCGCCAGTTAATTCAGGAGAATGCTGAACTTCTCCAGTCTCTTGCCAAGGAGTAATGAATTCTCAGGAGAGTTTCGGAACCCTGATTCCTGATCCGCTCAAAAAAAAACTTCAGCAGGAAGGGGTTTCTTTTGCAGAACTTCGCCAGTCAAGCTCTGCTGCTGAAAAATTAGTTGAGCAAATTTATCGTTACTGGCGCAGCGGAAAACTCCGCATCGAGCGCAACTGGAACGGTATTTTCGATCAACCACAAAACATTCCTTACAGCAACAGTGCTTGCTTGCTGCCTGATGACCGGCTCTACCTCGAAAGCTCAAATCCTCATCAATTGTGGAAGCTTGCAACCTGGAACGTTAATTCTATCCGGACACGCTTGCCTTTAATCCTGCAGTGGCTCAAAGAGCATAATCCAGACGTCGTCTGTCTTCAGGAAACCAAGGTGGAAGACCCGCTTTTTCCTGTCTGGGATCTCCAACAAGCCGGATACGAATCTGCCTTTTTCGGACAAAAATCATATAACGGCGTTGCCATTTTGTCAAAACATCCCATTCAGGATGTGCAGCATGGATTTCGTAATGGTTATGACCCGGAAAATGCACGCCTGATTGCTGGAACCGTTTCTGGAGTCAGGCTCGTCAATGTATACGTACCACAGGGACAAAATACAGAATCTGACAAATTTAAATATAAACTAAATTTTTTTGCAGAATTAATTCAGGAAATTCAAGCAGAGAATAATTCTGACAGATCCTTTGCAATCATGGGTGACTTCAATATTGCTCCAAAAGCAGAGGACGTCACCAATCCAGAGGAAATGCTAAATAAAGTCAGCTTTCACCCAAAGGAACACGCACTTTTAGCAAAACTTACTGAAACCGGCTTGTGTGACCTTTTTCGTAAATTTGATACACGTCCCAGCCAATTTTCATGGTGGGATTTTAGAACCATGGGTTTTGAGCGTGATGAAGGAATGCGCATTGACTATATCCTTGGAAATTCTGTTTTGACATCATCATGCCAAGCATGCATAATCGATAAAGGAGCACGAGAACAAGAACGGCCCTCCGATCATGCCCCGGTAATTGGTGAATTTATTTTTTGACTTAGAAAAATTCTTCTGATAGTGAAATTACATGAACCGTGCGTACTTTTTTAAAACAATAACCATTGCTTGTCTGTTTTTTGCATTAAGTGTAGGAAATGTTTCAGCTGCACTTCCAGAGGAGCGCCCTGGAGCATTTGCAATGGTAATTGATGTTCCAATTCGCCTCCTTAGTTTAGGACTTGCGATGGTCGGAACTGCCTTTTTCATCGTGGCTTTACCATTTGCCCTGAGCTCCGGAAGTACCGGAGACGCCTGGGATGTACTGGTGGCTGAGCCTTTTCAGTTCACATTCACCAGATCACTTGGTAATTTTAACGAATGGAAGAACCACACAGAGGAATCTGACCCTTCTGAATTGATAACCTTTGATTAGGATAAACGATATGAAGAAAATTATTTTAACAGTGTTTGCAGCATCCAGTCTGCTTTTATATAGCACACAGGCATTTGCACTTTTCAACCTTAGTGTTGGGGTGCCGTTGCCTCATAGCTTTTCTGATAGTAATGTTGCAGAATCAGATGGTGTTAGTGGCTATTTCATTCAAGTGGGTGTGCCATTATTACCAGGACTAGGAATGGACAGTTATGAAACTAAGATTAAATGCGTTTGTGATAAAGAGTATAAATTATCAACTTCAATTTATAATCTGTATTATCAGCTACCGATTCCAATTGTTAACCTGACTCTTGGATTAGGTGCGGGTAAAACACAACAAATTTACGGGGGGGTCGCACTAGATGATGGCGCTGCTACCCAGTTTTATGCAAACGTTGGCATACCAATTCTTCCACTCTTTGACATACATCTTAGTTATCGATCAATTTCTTCAAAAATAAAATCGACCTCTGGAAGCGATATTGGTACGGAATACGACTTCGGAGGTA
>JACNKY010000125.1 GCA_014381795.1 Pseudomonadota bacterium
TTAGCGGTCGGTTTCCTGGCCATGCTGATTGCACTCTTTTTAGGAACATTAGTGGGGGTGCTGGCAGGTTTCATCAAATCCCTGGACGGACCTTTGATGCGTTTGACCGATTTATTTCTTGCACTGCCGATTCTGCCGTTGTTGCTGGTAATCATTCTACTTTTCCGTGATACTCTGCGAACACTTTACGGTCCGGAAGCCGGTATCTTTATGCTGATTGTTTTCATTATCGGCATTACAAGTTGGATGCATACCGCAAGGATAGTGAGAGGTGACGTGCTTGGCATCAAGGAACGTGAATTTGTCACAGCCGCTCACAGCATCGGCACCCCTAAACGGCGTATCATTTTCAGACACATCCTGCCCAATATCCTCAGTCCGATCATGGTTTCCGCGACTTTGGGGATCGCCAATGCAATCATCACAGAATCAGCCTTATCTTTCCTCGGTCTTGGTTTTCCACCGGATTTTCCAACTTGGGGTAGATTGCTTTATGATGGAGCAAACTTTATTCAGATAACTCCGTCACGTGCTATCTGGCCCGGAATCTTCATCGCCCTCACTGTCCTCAGCGTCAACTACATTGGGGACGGTTTACGTGACGCGCTTGATCCAAGATTACGTGGACGATGAATGCTGTGCTCTCAAATTTTAATCATACTAGCCCAACAAAACTCTCATGAATAATTCTGTTTCGAAATCAAGTGTGACATCATCTTCTATTCCGCATTTAGACACGCTGCGCTGGCGTAGTATCGGACCTTCCCGCGGTGGACGTGTAGTTGCCGTGGCGGGAGATCCGGTAAATTCTCAGGTGTTTTATTTTGGAGCGGTTGCAGGCGGTATCTGGAAAACCGTGGACGGAGGCACGTATTGGGAAAATGTGTCAGACGGTTTTTTGAATAGTGCGGCTGTCGGTGCTATAGCAGTTGCACCCTCAGACAACAACGTGATTTACGCCGGAATGGGAGAATCCACCATCCGAATTGATGTCTCGTTCGGTGACGGAATTTACAAATCCACCGATGCGGGCAAAACCTGGAAAAACATAGGACTCCAGAAAACCCGGCACGTCAGTGAAATTCGTGTGCATCCTGAAAATCCAGATTTGCTTTATGTCTCAGCTTTCGGAGATGCCTTTGGCCCCAACAAAGATCGAGGAATATACCGTTCCAAAGATGGTGGTGAAAACTGGGAACAAATCCTTTTCCGCAGTGAAAAAGCAGGAGCCATCGATTTGAGCATGGATCCTAATAATCCACGAATTCTCTATGCATCTTTCTGGGAAGCCTACCGTAACTTTTGGAGCATGAACAGCGGTGGTCCGGACAGCAGCCTTTACCGATCAACAGACGGTGGAGATTCATGGACTGAGATCACTAACAATCCCGGACTTCCAAAAGGTACAAAAGGGAAAATTGGCGTCAGTATTTCTCCGGCACAAAGCGGACGGATCTGGGCTATTATAGAAGCAGAAGAAGCCGGACTTTATCGTTCAGACAACGGTGGTGATAGTTGGATTAAAACTTCCGGAAATCGTGATTTGATCCACAGACCTTGGTATTATTGTCACGTTTTCGCTGATCCTCAACACGCGGACACGGTTTATATCACCAATCTGCAAATGTGGAAATCAACTGACGGCGGAACTAATTTTTCTGAAATAACCACTCCGCACGGTGATAATCACGACCTCTGGATCGACCCAAACAATACGCAACGCATGGTACAGGGCAACGACGGAGGTGCTTGTGTTTCTTACAACGGAGGCGAAACATGGTCCACGATTTATAACCAGCTCACAGCGCAGTTTTACCGAATGGACATTGACAATGAATTTCCTTATCGTGTTTATGCCACGCAACAGGACAACACGAGCATCAGTGTTCCAAGTGCCAGTGCCTATGGTGCAATTACGCTACAGGAAAGCACTTTTCCCGGAACAGGTGAAAGTGGATTCATTGCGGTTAAACCCGATGATTCGGACATTGTTTACATCGGCGCGGTCGGCAGTTCTCCCGGTGGAGAAGGCGCACTTCAGCACTACAATCACAAAACAAAACAATTGCGTCTCGTCAATATCTGGCCCGAAGAAAAATACGGCTGGGCTCCTAAAGATTTGAAATACCGCTTTTCTTGGACCTTCCCGATTTCCTTTTCGCCACACGATACCGGAACAGTATACACCTGCGGGAATCATGTCTTCCGCACAACGAACGAAGGTCATAGTTGGGAAAATATAAGTCCGGACTTGACCCGAGCGGATGAGAGCAAACTTCAAGTTTCCGGTGGTTTAACCATTGACAGCAGCGGTGCAGAACACTACGCCAGCATTTCAACTTTTGCGGAATCGCCTCACCAACCCGGTATTTATTGGACTGGTAGCGATGACGGATTAGTTTACACCTCTCGGGACAGCGGAAAAAATTGGCAAAATATCACCCCGCCCAATCTTCCGGAATGGTCTTACATTTTCTGCATTGAAGTTTCCGTGCATGATCCTGAAACTGTTTTTCTTTCGGCCACGCGCTACAAACTGAATGATTATCGCCCCCTGATTTATAAATCAACAGACGGTGGACAAAACTGGAGTAGCATAAACGGTGACTATCCAAAAACTGAAATCAGCAGGGTTATCCGCGAAGATCCAACTTGCCCTGGTTTGTTGTACGTAGGTGCTGAAACCGGAATTTTTATGAGTTCCAATTCCGGAGAAAACTGGCAGAAACTTGGCGGTAACTTTCCGGTTGTTCCGGTTTACGATTTGAAAATTAAGCAGGATGATTTGGTCGTCGCCACACATGGACGCTCTTTCTGGATTCTGGATGACCTGACTCCGCTGCGGAAATTCGCCAGTAAATCTTCCGGAAGCAAGAATGTAGATTCCGGCGATGTCCAGTTTTTTGTGCCACGTACAACCTACCGCCGTACCTTGAACTGGAGCGTTAACCTCTTTCTTGGAGACGGAAAAAACTACAGTCCGGATTTTGGTTTACCCGGAACACATTATCTAGAGACCACAGCGGAAGGTGAAAAACGTTTCCGTTATTTGGATATGGGTGAAAATCCTCCTGAAGGGGTGATTGTAAATTATTTTCTGGAATCTATTCCTGATCAGCCTTTGGAATTAATTATCTTAGACGCCGGAGGAATGGAAATAGAACACTTTTCAAGCAAAATACCTGACTCTGACCCTAAAGAAATAGGCGATAAACAAGAGGAAGAAAAGCCAAATTTGCCGCTTAAACTCGGATTTAACCGTTTCGTTTGGAATATGCACTACCCCGGACCTGAAGTGAAAATTGATAAAGCACTGGAAAAACCGGGTTATCAGCAGTTGGGCCGTATCGCACCATTTGGTGGAGGCTCCAGTAGTGGTCCAGTCGCGTCTCCCGGAAACTATCAAGCACAGTTAAAATTGGGGAAGCATGAAATTACTCATTCTTTTGAAATCATTAAAGATCCACGTTTAAAAACCACTGCTGAGGATTTTTCTGCACAATTTGAACTGTGGTCGAAAATCCGAAATAGTGTTTCAGCAATAAACTCCGCAATCAACAAAGTGCGGAAGATAAACCTGCAAATTACGGAGTTGCTGTCGCGTGATATTTTCAGTGGGACTGACAGTGAAAAAGCATTAACTGCAGTCAGGAAAGCCGCGGAATTGCTAATGAAAAATTTTAGTGAGATTGAAAATCAATTGACACAAAACCAATACGAAACTCCATCAGATCGACTGCGTCACCCCACCATGCTCAAGGAAAGAATGGAAGCATTGGTCAGCGTGGTTTCGGTTTCTGATGCCTCACCTCCCGAACAGGCACATGCTGTTTATGAAGATTTGAGTGCCAAGGTTGAGAAGCAGCTCACGCAGTTGAAAAAGCTCGAAGAAAAGGAACTTCCTCAACTCAACGAGCAAATTGAACAAGTCGGAATTCCCAAGCTGCAGGCTTGAGATGTTAGGCATACCCGGACTGCTCAAAATAAGCGCGGCGGATTTCATTGTCCGCACTGCCTATCAAATGGGAAAGACACCTCTGTTGCCCCTCTTCGCAGCCAGCCTCGGTGCAAATGCTACTTTTTTGGGATTGATTGTTTCAGTTTCAACCTTGACCGGTTTGTTGCTCAAACCACTTTTCGGTTTTCTCTCCGACCGTTGGGGACGCTGGATTTGGCTTTTAGTTGGCACACTGCTGTTTACAGGGATTCCGTTCCTTTACACCTTTATCAAGACTCCTCAGGAATTACTCATTTTACGTCTCATTCACGGATTGGCTACAGCGATTTACGGACCAGTTACTGTAGCCTGGGTTATTGAACAAGGTCAGCAACAAGGAAATTCAGCTAGTAACTGCGCCGAACGTTTAGGCTGGTTCGGGATGGCCAGAAGCGGTGGATACCTGCTTGGCCCGACGATTGCCGCGGCGCTTTTGCTGGTCTTTGAACCCTCAACCGTTTTTACAGCCATTGGGCTTTTAAGCTCCTGTGCTTTGTTACCAGTCCTGTTACTAAAAAAAATATCTCATCCAAAACATTCCAGAGTTACATTTCGAAAACAAACAACGGAGGCCTTCCACGCAGGCATCAAGACACCAGAGCTTTGGCTGGCTGGAAGCCTTGAATGTGTAGTCTATCTAGGAATTTACGCCACAAAAACTTTTTTGCCGTTGTATGCGCTGGAAAGCGGAATCTCAATTCTGTGGGTAGGACTCTTCTTTTCGACTCAGGAATTAATCCATTTGATTGGACGTCCAATTGGTGGTCGTTTAAGCGATCGTTTGGGCTATCTTCCGGTTGCTGCTTCCGGAATGCTGCTGGCCGCTTTTGCAATGGGACTGATGCCATTGCTGCAAAGTCCTCTCAGCCTGCTCATGCTCGCAATTGTTTTTGGACTTTCTCAAGCACTGATCTTTCCTTCAACGCTGGCCCTCTTTGCGGAAAATATGGATGCACGACATACAGGAGCAGGTGCCGGAATGATTGGTGCCTTAAAAAATTCTGCTAAAGTAGCAGGTCCTATTCTGGGAGGTTTGCTCATTAACTGGCAAAGTTATGCCTGGATGTTTTGGAGTATGTCAATTTTGCTTGTTCTCTGGAGCCTAGGGTTGATACACAATGTGCTCAGTAAAAAAACACTAAATCCTCCAAGAGAGTACGGTAGAGCTCTTACAGTTAATCCCTAAACTGTATCCTCAAAAAGTAAAATCAATACCCACCAAACGTAATATATACTTTTCTGCACACAAGTGTCTTGCCTTGCATTTGCAGAAAAGCTTAACATGTATGTTCCGTTTGTAATAGTAAAACTCAGCTTAACTAAAAAACAATTAATGAAAACATTATACTCAGGCGGATTGGTTTTTGACGGCAGTGGGAATTTGCTGGAAAATCACGGAGTATTGATTGATGGAGAACGGATTTCCAGCATTGCACCTATAGGAGAGTTTGAGGGCTACAGCGGTGAAAAAATAGACACAAGCGGCGGAACTCTTTTACCGGGGCTGATCGACTGTCACGTCCATCTGGTTTATTGCGGAGAGGCTGATCCGAAGACAA
>JACNKY010000227.1 GCA_014381795.1 Pseudomonadota bacterium
GAGATTCAGCAGGTTTCATTACAGCGGAAACCGTCAAGACTTTTGCTCGATCAACATTTTTTGTAAATTCCGCAACATAGTTTGTTTCTGGATGCAAAAGTAATTCTTCAGGAGTTCCGATCTGGATTACCTCTCCATCTTTCATAATCGCAATCCGATCAGCTATCCGAATGGCCTCATTAAAATCGTGGGTGATGAAAACAATGGTTTTTTTGAGGAGTTTACGCAAACGTAGGAATTCATCCTGCATTTCCCGCCGAATTAGGGGGTCTAGGGCAGAGAAAGGTTCATCCATGAAAAGGACATCCGGATTGACTGCCAGCGCACGGGCAATGCCAACTCTTTGTTGTTGTCCACCTGACAATTCACGAGGATAATGAGACTCTCTTCCTTTTAGCCCCACAAGTTCGATCACTTCGTAAGCACGATTTTCACGTTCTGTTTTGGAAATACCCTGGACCTCCAGAGGAAAAGCCACATTGCCCAACACATCGAGATGAGGCAACAAGGCAAAGTGTTGAAAGACCATGCCCATTTTATGACGGCGGAAGTCAATCAGATCCTGTTCTTTTGCACGCAGAAGATCAGAATTTTCAAATCTTATATCTCCCCCGGTGGGCTCTATAAGCCGAGTCATACAGCGGACAAGAGTTGATTTTCCTGAGCCGGAGAGACCCATGATAACAAAACTTTCTCCGGCTCCAATGTTAAACGAAACATTGCGGACAGCACATATCAGATCCGCTTCCACAATGGTTTGAGTAGACGGAGAAAAACCGTGTTGGTGCAAAAATTTTTCTGCACCAACTCCAAATATTTTCCAAACGTTGCGGCATTCAATTATTGAAGCCACTGACTCCAACGTGCTTTATTGGAACGAATCCATTGTGCAACAACGTCTTCTACTTTCTTCCCATTGAGATCTACATCAGCAATCATTTTGCCCATTTCATCATTAGCTAACGTGAAATTTTTGATAGCTTTGTGCGCTCCAGGCCATTTGTCTTTGACTCCACTCCAAGCGACTTTCCAAATTGGACCTCTTGGTTTTCCACAGTCATAGGCCAAGTTAGAGTTGCTACCCCAGGAAGGGTTAGTGTAACATTCTGAGGTGTATTTTGGAAAGTCTACCCAGTTACCTTCATATTTTGAGACAGCCCAATGAGGAGCATAGACCCACAAGAGAATAGGAGCTTTTCTCTGGTAGGCAGATTCTAATTCAGCAAATAGAGCCGCATCTGTTCCAGCGTGAACGACTTCATAATCCAGTTCTAAAGCTTCAGCGCGTTCATCATCATATCCACCCCAAGTTACCGGACCACCAAGATAACGTCCACGTGGAGCTGTTTCCGGAATTGAAAATGCTTCAGCACAATCATTCAGAGCTTTCCAATTTGGTAAACCTGGGCATTTCTCCTCCATATATTTTGGATACCACCATTCCTCTATAGCCTGCATTCCGGTTTCACCTAGATTTTCAACTTTGCCGGTTGCTGTTGCAGCATCCATAGCATCGCGTCCAGTGGTTTCCCAAATTTCCATGGCGACGTGCAAGTCTCCTGTTTGCAGTCCTGCAAATTGAGCAATGTAATCCGCTTGTACATACTTTATTGCATAACCTCCTTTTTTCAGTACTTCTCCCATGATTTTTGTTGTAATGTACTGTCCCGTCCAGTCATGGAGGGTTATTTTTATAGGGTCTTTTGAATCTGCCAATGCTTGCGAGGTTAGACCACCTACCAACAAAGCAAAAGACAAAGACAATACCAGAGATACTCTTTTCATAATATTCTCCAAATCATATTAGTTAATCAAGTGTGACTACCCAGCGTAGAAACTTCCAGCCTCTTAGTTATAGTTATAGACAAATATATCTTTGGAGTGACGATAGACCTTAATTTTTAATTAAGGTAAAATCCACAACTCACCAGATCTAATTTTTCGTATACTATCCCAAGAAAAAAACTTATGGGTAAGAGGAAAGCAATCCTACACAATTCAACAAAAAAATGCAAAATTATTTTGAATATTGTGGAATTATGTTGATTTATGTGGATAATACTTGAAACTAATGGCTCCATATTTTCTCTTTTTTAAGGTTAAATTATGTACCCATCAATCAGACAAGCCAAAATGCTGGAACGGATACGTCATCAGCAGTTTTGTAATATCTATGAGTTGGCAACATCATTTTCAGTTTCGGAAGAAACAATAAGGAGAGATGTAAAGCAGCTTGCAAAAATGCATCTTGTAAGGAAAGTTCATGGAGGGGTTGCCTCTATACATGATAAAGTTGAATCTCCATTTCAGAAGAGAATGGCTGAACAGGGTGAGGAAAAGCAACAAATTGCTGAGCTTTGCGCAAATCTTATTCAGGATGGTTCAACTTTGATGCTTGACTCCGGTACGACCACAAGCTATGTGGCAAGGTCTCTTACCAAACTAAAGAACCTGACTGTAATCACTAACTCTACTGACATAGCTGGAGTATTGTTACCATCATCCGGTAATCATGTATATATACCAGGTGGAGAGGTCCGTCAGGATGACGGTGCGATTTTCGGTCAATCTGCAGTGGAATACGTCCAGCATTTTAATGTTAATTGGGCTATAATTTCTGTAGGTGGAATAGACAATCAACTAAATCTTACTGATTATTATCCCTTGGAGTCTGATTTCTCACGGGCTGTAATTGAACAGGCTCAGGAAGTGGTGGTAGTCGCAGATCGTTCTAAATTTGGCAGGGTAGGTCTCGCAAAAATATGCAAAATGGACGAGATTGATATTCTTATAACAAATCCACCTATTCCTAAAGAGATTGCTAGGAAACTCCATTCAATGAATGTAAAACTGATCACGGATTCCTCTCATATTGAATGATACTTGCTTGCGATTAAGATTAATAAAACAGCCGAATATTTTTGAAAATAATTGTTAATCTTTGAAATATATTACCCAAAACTACGATTGATTATGTTCGATCGTGTATTAATTTAAGCATATTTTATAAAAATAATAGAAGTTACATTCAAAGTTTTTTGAATTTTGAAATCAAAATTAGTATCGAATATTTATTTGAGAAAATAATTTGTCATTTTCTCAAATTTCCAAACCTGTACGTCTTCCTTCGTAGATGACGAAAGGTGCCTGTCGTGGTCCCGCACTGTCACCGATATTGATCACGTCTAGTCCGGAATCCTGAAGTTCAAGAGTGAGAGAATCTTCAGCAATGTTTGGTGTGGCAAACACCAGTGAATCTGCCTCAATGAACTGTGTATTTCCGTCAAGAAAACAAAGGATTTCCGCACCCTCCTTACTCCACTTTGTAATTGCGGATTCCAAAATGAAACGCACACCGAGTTTTGCCAGACGATGCCGAAGTGGATAGTCTGCAGCAGTGCGCTGAAGTTCCTTGCCAATGAGTGGGTCAGGAGTGACTAGAATCACTTGATGACCCTCTTCAGCCAGTTTCCAGGCGGTTCCGCAGCCTTTCCAGTTTCCACCCTCATCGAGCAGGATTACACGTTTTCCTGGACGTGCCCTGCGGGCCATGACATCTTCAGCGGAAAAGACACCTCCAAGTTCAATTCCGGGCAGTTTTTCAACATGCGGAATTGCTTTCTGAAATCCTGTATCAGTTGGAAATGAACCTGTTGCCAGTACAGTTTTGTCTGCCGCAAATTCTATTATTTCTTCTGCTTCAAGGAAAGCATTTAGACGTATCTCTACACCAAGTTGAGACAACTGTCTGGAGTACCAGTCGAGCAGATCGATAATTTGTCCACGTCTGGGCTGCATTCCGGCTAAGCTGAATTGTCCACCAAGACGGTCTCCTGCCTCCGCAAGAGTAACTTTGTGTCCACGTTCCGCTGATACCCTTGCGGCTTCCAGACCGGCTGGACCTCCACCTACTACAAGTATTTTTTTGGGGGATTTAGTTTTTATAAACCGATCTCCACCCCATTCAAATTCACGTCCTGCAGAAGGATTGACGAGACAGGAAATCCAATAATCACGGCCACGTCTTCCCCAACACATCTGGTTACAGGAAAGGCAGGGACGGATGTCTTCGGACCGTCCTTCAAGAGCTTTGTTCGACAAATGCGGATCCGCAATTTGTCCACGCACAATGGAAACCAGATCTGCCTGCTCAGCAGAAAGTACGGCTTCCGCATTTTCCGGTGTGCGGATATGGCTTTCCGCGATTACCAAAGCATTTGAAACGGCACCTTTCAGAACCTCCGCCAAATCTGCGCCCAAGCGTTCAGGATAGAGGAAGGTTGGCATCAGTTTGTAGAAATCGAAATAGCTTCCGGTACCGCAGGTTACATAATCAAGCAGATGATCTTTGTCATGTACTGAAATAATTTCTGCAAGCGATTCACGCTGAAGTGCAACTTCAAAATCCGGCTCGTCGTTGACCGCAATACCAACAATAAAATCCTCACCGCATATTTTCCGGATACGGGTGATAATTTCTCTTGAAAAGCGGGTGCGGTTTTCAAGGGAGCCTCCCCAACGGTCTGTACGCAGATTTGACCATGGAGTCCAAAACTGATCTACCAGTCCGTGATAAGCTGCCCAAACTTCAACTCCGTCAAAACCAGCATCCCTGCATCTTCTGGCTGCTTGAACAAAACCTTCGATGGTTTCTTCAATTTCCGTTTCGAGCATTGTGTGACTACCGTCCGAATCGTGATAACTTGGTAGTCCGGAAGGTGACCAATTGGCGTGATATGAATTGTCAGAATCACCGTGCTGTCCTACGTGATAAAGCTGCTGCAGGATCAAGGCACCTTCAGCATGAACCGCATCCGTGATTTTTCTAAAGTGGGGAATGACTTCATCGCTACTGTGCCGGAAGTTTCCACGTGTCAAAACCGCCGCCGGATGCACAGGCATCGGTTCGATGACCAGCATTGCTGCACCGCCCTTTGCCCGTTCACGGTAATAAGCAAGATGCCTTTTACCTGGAAGTCCCTGTTCTGACATATTGGCCGTGTGTGCTCCAAAAACAATACGGTTACGCAGTGGGTGTCCACGAAGTTCAATTGGTGAAAAAAGCTGGGGGAAATATTCGTTTTTGCTCATCCTAATAACAGTGGAAAAACGGTTGAAACACCTGTGAACATGTTGCAGGCTGGAAAATTGTTTTCAATCTACGCAGAAGTTGATCAAGCAGCCGTTTTAAACTGTCCGTTACAAATACGCTGAAAGAGGTCTTGAAGAAGTAACGGAGCAAGTGAACTTTTAAATTTCACCCGTAAATCAAGTTTAGCAAGTTCTGCATAAATATTTTGCATTTCAAGACTGCTGAAATTTCTGGCCTGGCCCAGAACCTGTTTGCCCAGAAAAGGTGGTAGAGATATTTTAGCTAATATTTCTGCTTCTTTATAGAATTGTGACAGCATACTGTGAATGATGAGTAGTCGTCTAAACTGCATTATAATGAGTGCAAAGAGCCGAACATGTTCACGTGGAGCAGCCTGAAGCTGTTGATCAAGAATTTCCAGAGCAGGTAATAATTCTTTACGTGATAAGGCTTCTGT
>JACNKY010000355.1 GCA_014381795.1 Pseudomonadota bacterium
GTGCTCCTTCACGGCTACTCAGAGGATGTGCGTCAACTGGTCCAAAATATCTCGTGAAATCAACATGCTGCGCAGGAGTTAAATTTTGTTTGCGGAAGAGTAGTACGATGTTTTCATGAAATGCATCCTTGATCGCATTCATGGTTGCTGATTCCAAATCCTCTGAAAGATCGACTCCACACACCTCTGCCCCCAATGCTCCGCAGAGAGAATTTAGTTCAATTTGCATTATTTATCATTTAAATTTGGTTTAAATATAAAAATTGTCTATAAAGTCCGTAAATATAAATTATCAAACCACACCCTTCTGTGCCAGTTGCCTGCATTCCACTTCATCCATTCCGAGCATTTCCGCTAAAATTTCATTCGTATGCTGACCTAGTGTAGGCGGAGCATTACGGTAACTTACTGGAGTTGCGGACATTTTTAATGGACTGCCGATTAAACTCACATGTCCTTTTCCGGAAAGTGGATGCGGCATAGAAATTTCCATTTCACGATGCTGAATCTGAGGATCATCAAATACATCTTTGATAGTGTTTACAGGGCCACATGGAACCTGAAGCTTTTCAAGACCCTCCAACCAGAATTGAGTAGAATTACGTTGAGTCAATTCATCGAGCATTGGCGCTAATATTTTACGATTTTTAACTCGATCACTGTTTGATTTAAAACGGGAATCTTTCGGCAATTCTGGAACTCCAGCAAATTCACAAAACTTCCGGAACTGAATATCATTCCCTACAGCCAAAACAAAAAAACTGTCACGGGTTTGGAAAACCTGATATGGCACAATGTTCGGATGAGCATTGCCGAAACGGTGCTGATTTTCTCCAGAAGTCAAATAATTAGAACCTGCATTTATTAACCATGCCGCCTGTGAATCCAGTAATGACAGGTCGATGTGTTGGCCGTTTCCGCCAGCACTGGACTTTCCAGCCTGGCCACGATGTCGGACAGCCGCAAGGGTACTGACTGCCGCATACATTCCGCACATTACATCCGCAATTCCGACTCCAACTTTCGTGGGTGAACCGTCCGGTTCTCCGGTGACGCTCATTATTCCACCCATCGCCTGAATCATAAAATCGTAACCTAATCGATGAGACTTTGGCCCTGTCTGTCCGAATCCAGAAATGGAACAATATATCAAATCCGGAAATTCATCTTTCATTGCAGAATAATCCAAACCATATTTTTTCAGACCGTCGACTTTGTAATTTTCGATCAGCACGTCACATTTGCCGGCCAGTTTACGGATCAGTTCCTGTCCTTCTGGTTTTGTAATATCCACGGTCAATGAACGCTTGTTGCGGTTAGCACAAAGATAATACGCACTTTCACTGGTGTCATTTCCGTCTGCATCCTTAACATACGGAGGGCCCCATTTACGGGTATCATCACCTGCTCCGGGACGTTCAATTTTGATCACATCCGCTCCAAGGTCACCTAACATTTGGGTACAGGTTGGTCCGGCCAAAATCCGGCTCATATCTAAAATCCGTAAACCCTTTAGGGGGCCAGTATTATTTGTCATTGTTTGGGTCTACTTATAGTTTTAAGTGTATCAGGAGAGTGCTTTAGGCAATTGTTCGTTGCTGAAAGAGGAGGGTCGAGGTTATCACTAATTCGAGTTTTTTAAGCAAATGTTCCTACCCCATATGCCCCATTTAAGGTTTTACCTGTTTCAAAACGTGTCATATCATACATTTCAATTGGAACACGCGGTTCATTACCAAGGACTTGTTGCGCTAAAGATTCTCCGACCGTGGGCGCCAGTTTGAAACCATGACCGCTGAAACCTACCGCTACATGCAATCCTTCAAGGTCTGGCACAGGACCGATGATGGGGTTCCAATCCGGAGGAATGTCATACGGTCCTGTCCAACTCCGCACCAGTTTTGCATCGGCAAAGTCAGGCATACGATTTGCCATGCGTTTACCAATTCGTTCAATATGCTCCGTTTCCACTTCGTCTGTCATCTCATCTATGTAAGTTACAGCGTCGCCTTGATCACCAGTGCCGACTAAAACCACTCCACCGGAGTCAGGTCGAAAGTAAATTTTTTCCGGAGTCAATAAATCTTTCACAATCGGCCAGTCTTTTTCATATGGCTGGTCTATTTTCAAAGTCAGCACTTTGTGTTTTCTGATTTCATAAGGAAATTCAACTTCAATCATTTTTCCCAAAGAATGAGTCCAGGGTCCTGCGGCCAAAATTAATACAGGTGTTTCAAAATCAAACTGCGGCGTCTCGATGATTTTGTTTGAACCGTTGATTCGAATCCCATTTACAGGAGTATCTGTAAAAATAGTCACTCCTAAATCTTTTGCACGCTGTGCGTATGCCGAAGTGGTCAGGTAAGGGTCACAGTAACCTGATCTTGATTCAAAGCCAATTACATCCACATCTTCGAACTGCAGTAAAGGGTGAAGCTTCCATGCTTCTGCAGGAGTCAGGATTTGTGTCTCACTACCGTATTTATTCTGAGTGGAGAAGACACTCTCCATCAGTGGCCGATGTTTTTCCGGTCCTAAAACAATTTGACCGGTACATGTAAATCCTGGATCACCACCAATTATCTGATCAAAGTTCTCAAAAATTTTTACACTTTCTACTGCATGGTGCACATTGGCTTCAATCGAATAATGACTGCGAGAAATCGCACAGGACTTGGATGTACCACCTGAGCAGATTTCACCCTTTTCCAAAATAACCACGTTTTTAGCACCTTGATTGGCCAAATTGTATGCGATGCTACAACCAATGATTCCACCGCCGATAATGATATAATCTGCTGTCTGCTTTTGATTCATTTTGTGTTTTAGACGCTATAATATAATTTGTGGGATTAGAAGATGAAACATATCTAATCATCCAGACTAAAATCAGTCTGTATTTTAAAATTCAATCTGAGTAAAAGTATTAAGTGATTTTAGAATATTGTAACTTAATATTTACAATATTTGGCTTAAAAATTCTTTAGTACGAGGGTCTTTTGCTTTTTTGAAGAATGTCGCAGGCGGTCCGTGTTCCACAATAACCCCACGATCAGTGAAATAGATATGATCAGCCAACTCACGGGCAAATCCCATTTCGTGAGTTACCAAAATACAAGTCATTCCTTCTGAAGCTAGATCCTGAATCGTGACTAACACTTCTTTGACCGTTTCCGGATCAAGAGCGGCTGTCACTTCGTCAAACAGCATTACATCCGGGTTCATTGCGAGTGAACGTGCAATCGCGACACGCTGCTGCTGCCCTCCTGAGAGTTCTCCAGGATAAGTGTGTTTTTTGTCATCAAGTCGAACCTTGCTGACCAGTGCTTCTGCTTTGGCGAGTACTTCCTCTTTGGACTCCTTCAATACCAGCATTGGAGCCATCATGATATTTTCCAGTGCGGTCTTGTGGGGAAAGAGGTTGTACTGTTGAAAAACCATCCCCACATTTTTGCGTAATTCAAGTTTGTTCAGATCTGGGTCATTAACTTCCAGGCCATGAACTTTAATGGAACCTGAATTAATATCGTTAAGTGCGTTTATGCAGCGAATCAGCGTTGATTTTCCCGAACCTGAAGGACCAATAATACAAATCACTTCTCCCTTCATCACGTCAAAGCTGATTCCCTTAAGCACTTCCAACTCTCCGAAAGATTTGTAGACATCTTTTACGGAGACTATCGGATGTTCCGGTGTCCAGTTGTTTGTTGTCATATCAATCTCTTATAATTTAACAGAATAACGTTCTTCAAGTTTCAATGTCCAACGTGCAATTGGATAACAATACACAAAGAAAAGGAAAAGCGCGAATCCAAAAAAAGGAATTAATAACTCCGGATGATTGTCTTCGGCTTCCATAGCCTGTCGTGAAAGTGTAACTATTTCCTCCACACCAAGCAAGGACACCAGAGGGGTGGCCATTGTCAAAATCGCATACCAGTTCATCCAAGGAGGAATCATCCGTTTGAAGCATTGCGGTAGAATAATTTTCCATATTGTCTGCGAACGACTGAATGCCAAAGATTCAGCAGATTCCCATTGCCCAGTGGGAACGGACTGCACCGCGCCCCTGACTACCTCAGAAATATTGGCCATAATAGGTAGCGAAAGGCCAAAAACAGCCTTCATCCAGTCTGGAATCGGGATGATAGTGTCGCCTATTTCGATTTCAAAAGGGAAGGTCAGCATCACAATAAAGAGCAATACTAACCAGGGTGAATTGCGAAATAGTTGGGTGCTAAACCAGGAAAATTTTCGTACCGGTGACAAAAGCGAAATCTGACCCAAACCAAGCAGTACTCCTGTTGCAGTACCAATCAGCATCGTAAAAAAACTAATCAATAAATTCATCACAAATCCACTGCCGACAACAAAAGGCAACCAACGCCAAAGGGTCTCAAAGGCTTGAATGAGCGTGTATTTTGATTGCGCTAGAACGGCCAATGGATAGAAGCTAATCAATAAAAATATCACCAACAAAACCCACGGCGAAGAAGAAGCCAACCAACGGCTGAAACGCAAATCTTCCGGTTTTCCGGCAGAGTACCCTTGATACGGCAATAATACCGGCAAATCGCTTTGCTGTGAGTTGGATGAAATTCCCGGAATGTGGTTTAAATAACCGAACATTGTTTTATAACTCGAATAAATTTAAATTAAAATATTGAAATATCAATCATTATTTACGTGATGCGAGTCCTTTTGGATCGTAAGGCGCATCCAGTGAAACTTGAGCAGGAAAGTGCCTGCAAGCAATTTCAACCTCAAAAATTCCTGTGTTCAGCATGGTGTCTATTTTCGTATCAACACTACCAATGTAACCCATCATCACGGCGCAACCAAGAGTATGCCCAAAAGTTCCGGATGTGGTACGTCCTACCAGCTTATTGTTCCACCAAATCGGCTCTCCACCATGAGGAAATGCTTCAGAATCACTGACGGTGAGCATCGCCAGACGACGGAATACACCTTCGGCTTTTTGCTGAATGAGCGCTTCCCTGCCGATAAACCAATCAGGTTTTTCGAATTTAACAGCAAACTCGAGCCCGGCTTGCAGTGGGGTATCAGCCGGCCCAATTTCAAGCCCCCAGGCACAGTAACCTTTTTCAATCCGTAAAGAACTGAGAGCCTCAACTCCCGCAAGTTTCAAACCGAGATTCTCTCCGGCCTTGAGGAGAACATCAAATACCGGAAGTGCAGATTCGCTAGGAATATACAACTCCCAGCCCAACTCGCCTATGTAGGACAATCGCGCCGCACGAACCATTACTGGTCCTACCTCAACAGCGCGATGCGTGTAATACGGAAATCCGGAGTTAGAAAAGTTGTCAGAACTAACTCGGTTCATTAACTCCCTCGACTTTGGCCCAGCAATGCTAATAACCGCATAGGCTCCTGTCATGTCGGTAACAGTGACATGCTCTTCCGGCTTAATATTTCTGCGAATCCAATCTCGATCACGTACGGGTTGTCCTGTTCCAGTCACGAGTAAAAAATTTTCCTCATCCAAACGCATCAAAGTTAAATCACTTTCATAACAACCTCGTT
>JACNKY010000356.1 GCA_014381795.1 Pseudomonadota bacterium
GGTTCCAGACGAAACGGGCGCGGTGGTTGCTGTAATTTACTTCTGCTTCCACCACACCTGGGATTTTACGCAAAATGGATTCACTGGTATGTACACAACCTGCGCAGCGTAGACCTTTGATCAGGAGCCGTGTTTCAAACAAACCATCTGCTCTTTCTGCAACATAACGTTCACGAAAAGCCGCTGACTCAAAGTCCGGCAAGAGAGTTTTTATGCCTTCCGCAATGTCCACACTTTCATTATTCATTGAATATTTTTGTTGAATTGTGAATCATGGAAAAATCATTTTTCCAGAGAAGCTTTTCTGGCACGTGCGTTTACTCTTCTGGTCTGCGGAGATTTGAAATCTTTTGAAAACGGTATAGTGAGATGTGACTTCCTGATTATGCTCAACTCTGCCAGTTTCACTTCTACATTTAAGATCCAAATTCCGGGTTGTGATAACTCAACAGGCTCTGCGTGATATATACCGTTTCTGTAAACGAGCAAGCCTGCGTCAATATCATCCTGCGTAGTTGCTTCACGGGTTACAAGCAAATGCAGAGAAGCGTCCCTAACTGGCTCCCCGCTGGAGTTCTGCAGTAAAAATGAAAAACTATTTTCGCCGAGTTTTAACTGCTCCGGAAAATGTAGTTTTAAACCTTGCGCATCGAATTCCTCTGACATGAGCTGCAGTTCGTTGATGTTTGCATCGACATAATGATAATCCTGCCGGAAATGATTATCCATTTCTACCGGATAATCCACTGTAGCAATTTTTACAGTCAAAATAATTAAAGCTATAAAGATCAGGAAGACAATTAAAATGCCCCATGCCCAGCCGTTATCAGGTTTCTTTAAGCTGACCGTATCTTTTGCTTCATTCATTGTCATACAGTTTTAAGGCTTCATCTGGACTTCTCCCGCAGCGGGAAACATGAAAAAAGATGAATGTTCGGAAAATATTTTCTCCGGATCATCAGTCGCAAATGCTCTGATTATGAAGTCAAGTGAAGTATTACCTGCCGAATTGTTGACCAGCAATTTTGAAGTGCTGATGATAAGAACTTTTCGTACACGTCCTCCTGCTTTAATTAAAAAAGGTCTGCGCGGTCTTTTGATTGTTAAACCGTTTAGATCTTTAGTAGCTATCGTGAATGTATGAGCTTTGTCATCTATATTTGTGAGCAACAGCACATAGTGATTTTCAACGCTTTTCCCCTCATCTTTCAGCTTATACAATTGAGTTGTGCGGTTTATGTTAAGCAATAGAGTTTCACGGTTACCACCGCTATAGAACAGGATAGCAGAAATTATGACAATTATTGTTGCATAATACCAGACTCTCGGGCGTAATAAGTTCAATTTGAAACCTGCTAACACTTTTTCACTGGTCCAGCTGATCAGGTTCTTTTTTGCTAAACGCTGCATCACCGGCGCACATGCATCCGAACATTCGAGACAAGCAATACAGGCAAGCTGCAGTCCATCACGGATATCAATTTCCGCCGGACAAATACGTACACAGGCCAGACATCCTGTACAATCTCCGCTGCTGTCAACTACGCCCTTCTTGTTGCGGTTGCTTCTGGAACCATCTGTGTTGTCACCTCTTGCTTTGTCATAGATGGCAACCGGTGTGTCTTCGTCAAACAGGACAGTTTGAATACGTGCGTAAGGGCAGACGTAGTGACAAAAATTTTCTCCAAACCAGCTGATATCGATGACCAGAAACAGCGCCAACAAAATCCAGAAAACAAAGAGAAAGCTGTGTTCTTGAGGATGGTTCAGCAGCAGGTAAAAAAATTCCTGAGGTGCCACAAAAAACCAGAGGATGTTGGCGGAAGCAGCAAACATCAAAGGTGTTAAAAGTAGAATACCAAGCAGAAATTTAAAACGTTCCTGCCACTTTTGTAATTTGAGAGGACGTGTCTTAAGGTGAAATTTGCGTAGGCCAAGCAATTTTTCTTGAATAAAATCTCGATAGAGAGTACGGAACATGGTTTGCGGACAGCCCCAGCCGCACCACATTCTGCCACCTAATGAAGTCGCCAGGAAGACAAAAACAAAGGCCAGAATCAAAATCAGCGGTATCAAATAGAGTTCCTGCATATCATAGGAAACACCAAAAAGATGAAACTCCAGATGCAGGAAAGAAAGTAAAAAAACTTGATTCCCGTTAATTTTGATAAATGGAAGAATCAACGCAAAAACGGTGAAAAGTAAAAATGCACGATGCCTAAGTTTGTAATATGGTGTTTTTGAAATCCAGGCACGCAAGCCTGATGCTTCAGTTTCGTGTCTGGATGAATTTGGGAGAACCATGAATTCGCTGATAAAAAGTGTCAGTAATTTTCCGTACTGTTTCCTGTTAAAAACAGGCAAAAGAGACATGTTAGTCTTTTTCATCAGCAGGGATTTATGCTGAACAAGAGGAAGCAGGAAACTGTTAAGCAGAGGCAGGAGTAGAACCGAACATAATCAGCGGTCAACCTGATAGTAGTTGGTAGCATTTTCCTGTTGAATCACTAAAGCCTTGTAACCAAGACCTGCCACAATTCCTACTAAAGTAACCACCAGAATGAGAAATGCAAGCAATCCTTGTAATCCGTACATTGTATGCTCCAGAAAATGTAAAATTATTATTCGTTTAGTTCTGTGCTGACAAAGGCCGCAACAGCGCGATACTGAATTTCACTGAGAGTTCCTTCTTCAGCAAAATTCGGCATGGTACCAATACTACCTTTCTTGCCTAATTGAAGTGTGCGGATCACATCCACATCAGTCGCATAAGTGGTAAGATCTTTGGAGAAATTAGGTATATTACCTGCCGCTCCTTTACCATTTCCTTCAGGTCCATGACAAGACTGACAAACTGCCACAAACACTTTTTGTCCTGAAGCAGGATCTCCATGTTTTGCTGTCCGTCCTGAAAGCTGCATCACATACGCAGCAACATTATTTATATTTCCGTCCAGATTTTCTTTTCCAAACATCGCTTCGATGGCAACTGTCTGGGGTGGCATTTCCGGAATCAGATAACCTAGTCCTTTTGAACCTTTCCGGATGACTCCGGAGATGTGTTTCTCAGTGCCGTATTCCAACAAATTTGCCGCCATACCGTTTTGACCTTCACCTGTATAACCATGACAGGCCACGCATTTTGCGTTGAAAATTGATTCACCCATCGCAATCAGCGTGTTTTTATCCGCGTTTTTCCACGTTTCGTCAAAGTTTTGTTTGTATGTAGAAACTTCCTCATCATACTGATCAGCCTGATTCCAACTCCAAATCGGATAACCGACAAAGATATACCAGAAGAAAAACAAGACCAGTCCGCACATTATCAGGTGCATTCCAACCGGAGTAGGGCTTAGTCCTTCCGCAATTCCATCGTAGGTATGTTCTCCAGCCGGAACCGCCGCAGAACTATCACGCATGTGACGGAGCACATATTTTATGATAATCACCATGGCAACAATCAGGATAACAGAAACTACCAGAGTTATCTGAGTTGCCGTATCATTTATTAAGGCCCACATAAGTTCTTCAGTTGATGAATTCTAAGATTGTGATTAAACAAAGCATCAGTTCGTCTTATTTCTTTATTCGCTGATACGCGGTTCAAGCGGCGTATCGGAAAAAATAATTTCCCCTCTTTTCTCAATACCAGCTCCTCGTTCTTTTGAACTGTACATATACCAGAGGAAACCGTAGAGAGAGACAGCCATAAAAACCGTCATAATTACGAAGAGCCATTGTTGCCAAACCATCTTTGTTTCTTTACAAAAAATTAGCTTAAGTTATTTCATCCTGTTCAGATAAGCAATCATCGCCACAATATCCTTTACCTCACCTTTCGCAAGTGCATCTTTGATCGTCTGAGTTTTCATGTCCTTGACAATTTCTGCTGCCTCAACAAGTCCCATGGCCTTTATTTCTTTCAGACTGCCGGATTTTGGATTATCACCCTGATCATACGGTACACCGAAAATCGTTTTTACAGTTATAATTTCCGCATGAACAGTTCCAAAATCTACGTTATCTTCAAAGAACCATGGAAAATTCGGCATCACTGAACCGGGGCTGACGTTACGCGCATTGATGAAATGTGCTTCATGCCAGTCAGTTGTACGGTAATTTCCGATACGGTGCAAATCCGGACCAGTACGGCGGGAACCCCACAGAAAAGGACGGTCATAAGCATATTCTCCGGAAAGTGAATATGCACCGTAACGGTCGGTTTCAGACTTAAAGGGTCGGATCAACTGTGAATGACAGGCATTACAACTTTCCCTGATGTAAATTTGCCGTCCTGCCATTTCAAGGGTGGAATAAGGTTTAAGACCTTCGATTGGCCGTGAATTTTGGGTAAAAGACGGAATAATCTCAACCATTCCGCCAATAGTAATCGTAATAAAAATACAAAGCCCCAGCAAGAGCGAATTACGTTCGATGAACTCAAACATGCACTTTCCCTTTGATTAAGTTGCTGTTACGCTGCTGAGCGCAGACTTAGTTCCGGCTTGTGCCTGAAATGCTGCTGCTCCACGTATTGTGCGGTGAATATTATAAAAGAACATGAAAAACCCTGTCAGGAAGAGACTTCCTCCGACTGCCCTGAGCGCCCAGTAAGGAACCATAACATTTACTGTGTCCAGAAAAGAGTAGGCCAGTGAACCAAACTGATCGGTTGTCCTCCACATTGCACCTTGTGTAATTCCTGCTATCCACATACTTGAAAAGTAAAAAACTATGCCGAGAGTCTGAATCCAAAATTGATTTTCAGCGAGGCGTTCAGAATACAATTTTGTTTTCCACATTCTTGGAACCATGTGATAAATTGCTCCAATTATTGTAAATGAAACCCAGCCCAGCGTGCCATTATGAACATGACCAACGATCCAGTCAGTAAAATGCGCAATTGCATTAACTGATTTGATAGCCTGAATAGGTCCTTCCAAAGTCGCAAAGCCATAAAACGTGCTGCCGATGATGAGGAATTTTGCAATTGGATCTGTTTTTAACTGTTCCCATTTGCCTGACATGGTCAATAATAAATTGACCATTGATCCCCAGGACGGAATGATTAAAACCAGCGAAAAGACCATTCCCAAAGTCTGTACCCAGGACGGAATTGTTGAATACATCATGTGATGTGGACCGGCCCAGAGGTAAACAAACATTAAACCCCAGAATGACCAGAGGGAGAGACGATAAGAATAAACCGGCTGATTGGCTTGTTTAGGTATGAAATAGCAGGAAATCGCGATGATCGGTACTGTAAGTACAAAAGCCACCGCATTGTGTCCAAACCACCACTGAACCTGTGCGTCGTTTGTTCCGGCAAACATGGAGACCGAGTGCCACCAGTTACCTGTTTGTGTGACGAACCAGGTTGGAATTGCCAACCCATTGATCAGGTAGAGCATGCTCACCGCGATAAAACAGGCTACGTAATACCAGATGGAAACATAGAGCGTTTTTTCTTTCCGTGCGCCGAGCATAGCAAAAATATGTACACCCCAGGTGAGCCACATAATTACCACT
>JACNKY010000361.1 GCA_014381795.1 Pseudomonadota bacterium
AAAAAACTCACTTGCTGCAAGCCACTCTGCTCCTTCCGGAAGTTGTGTGACTTGATCCTGATACAAAACCAACAACGAAAAGTTCTCCAACGCGGGATATATCCAGGAGTTTGTAACCGTTTTGTGAAAAGACTGAACGCCTGCACCCCAGCCCTGAGCAGCTTTTTCCGTTTTTCCACCGAGTGCTCTGGCAATCATCTGGTGACCGAAGCAAATACCCAGCAAAGGATGTTTCTCGCCGTGCAGTTCAACCACAAACTTCTCCAATTTATGAATCCATGCTTCATCGTCATAGACACTGAAACGGCTGCCCGTGATCAAATATGCGTCACACTCCTGAGGTGTTTGAGGATATTGCTCTAGCCGCACGTCAAAAACTGAAAACTGTAATTCCGGATCAATGCTTTGAAAAAGTGAGATGAACATCCCTGGATAGTCTCCGTGTTCATCACGGAAATTTTCATTAGTTGCATCACATTGCAGTATACCAATTCTCATAAGACTTCAGCAAAGTTTCGTAAATTTAGCTAATCTTCTTCTCTTCAAAGTATTGAAGCAGAAGTTTGTTGAAAACCAAGATGTCACGATAATCAATCTCACCAATATTTGCAATCCTGAAAGTGTCCTGTTTTGCACCTTTTCCGGGATAAATGGTAATATCGTTTTCATAAAAATAATCGTGCATCTCCATAAAATCATATCCCGGGGAATCAGGTTCAACAATTGCGGTTAACAATTTTGAATGTTGAGATTTAGGCAGGAGGAGTTCCAGACCGGCTGCTTGAAGACCATCCAGTAAAGTCTCATATGACTTAACATAACGCGCGGTGCGCCCCGCCTGAGTTTCTACAAAAAACTCATCGAGTGCCTGATTAAGAGCATAAACAATTTGCACAGGTGGAGTAAATTGAAATTGTCCTGTTTTTTCGATATAGCTATGATTACCCCACAGATTCAGGTACAAATTACGGGGTGGGATTTCCGCGGTTTTGGCGAGTTTTTCTTGATTGGCAATCACAAAACTTGTACCCGCCATGCCCTGGATACACTTGTTTGATGAAGAGATTAAATAATCAATCGGCAGTTCACGCATGTCGATCGGCAGGCCAGCATAAGATGACATTGCATCCACAATCGAATCTACTTCGTATTTCCGGCAAAGTTCCAACAGTTCCGGTAGAGGATTGAGCATTCCGGTGGTTGTTTCATGATGCACAAAAACAAAATGCGTTATTTCACCGTCTTCTTTAAAAATAGCTTCCACAGCATCCACATCCGGATAATCCCCCCAGACCATCCGATATGTACGGTACGGAATACCATAAGCCTGAATAATAGTTTCTGCCCGCTTACCGTAGGCACCATTATCGAGAATTAATATTTTGCCATCTGGAGGCACAACCGAACTCAACGCGGCTTCTACACCAGCGGTTCCTGAACCGGTAAAAATAACTGCGGTGTGCGTGGATTCACCATTGACTACCTGGACGACTTTGTTTAATACTGCTTGCGTCAGCTCACCAAATTCCTGCTCACGTGGACAAATGTCCGGAACCATCAAGGCTTGCTTAACACTGTCAGTTGTCGTGGCTGGTCCTGGATTTAAGAGAATGTTGCGTTTCATGGGTAAAATAGTTTGGAATGTTAATATGATACTGGTTCAGTTCTGATAATCTGCAATTCTACAAATATTTGTATTATCTGTAAAATGCAAATAAACAATCCTTTCGATTGATTCTATCAATAGAAATAGCACTGCATTGACGATGTCGATTGACAGCTTACATAGTTTTCGCTTATTTTAGATGTAAGCGAAGGAAAGCTAAAAACCTTCAAAACTATAATTATTTTTTTAAAGAGAGACATGAAGAAAACATTTGAGATGGACATTTCCGCGGAAGTTCAGCAAGCATTAAAAACAGGACAGTCGGTAGTAGCACTGGAATCAACGATAATTTCTCATGGAATGCCTTATCCGCAAAATTTGGAAACAGCACATGCAGTTGAAAATATAATACATGAGGAAAGTGCTGTACCTGCCACAATCGCCATTTTGAACGGACGTATCAAGATCGGCCTGAGTCAGCATGAACTAGAACAATTTGCAAAGCACACTACCCCGCTAAAAGTCAGCCGTCGTGATTTACCGTTAGTACTTTCACAAAAACAAAGCGGAGGAACCACAGTTGCGGCAACCATGATTTGCGCTAAATTAGCAGGAATCGCCGTTTTTGTAACAGGCGGAATCGGCGGGGTACACCGTGAAAGCGAAAAAACTATGGATATTTCAGCTGACTTGATGGAACTTGCTCAGACAAATGTCGCTGTCGTCTGTGCCGGAATAAAATCCATCCTCGATATTCCACGTACACTGGAGTACTTGGAAACACAAGGTGTGCCCGTAATTGGTTACAAAACGGAAGAATTCCCGGCTTTTTATACCCCTGCAAGCGGATCTATGGTGCAGTCACGTTTGGACACGCCTGAAGAAATAGCACGCTGCATGAAAATTAAATGGGAGCTTGGATTGGATGGAGGAATCGTGATTGGCAATCCTGTGCAACAGGAAGATGCCATGGATGAAGCTGTCATTCAGCAGGCAATATCCGCAGCGCTAAAAGATGCGGCAGAAAAGGAAATTGAAGGCAAAGACGTGACTCCATTTTTACTGGAGCGCATCAACCAACTGACAAAAGGGAAAAGCCTTAAGAGCAACATTGCTCTAGTTTGCAATAACGCGCGTCTTGGAGCAAAAATAGCTGTCGCTTATCAAGCTCGGCTTTGATCCATCTGAGAAACTTGGGACCTTAATTCGGAAACGGCAAGTTCAACCAGAGAAGAGGCAATCGATTTTTCTAAAGCTTTTTGAACAGAGCCTGCCACAATCTCTTTCAATTCTTTTTCTGTAAACCTGTAACTTCCACTACTTTCAAAGTCTTCATCGTCTTCATCAAATTTGTTGAATCCAATTCCATCTATTTCATCAAAACCAGATTTTTTTTCGTCAAAAACTGTTTGCCGCTCAAAGTCCATGAAGGCATCTTCAGCTTCATCCCAACTGTCAAATACTTCTTCCTGGACTTCCGAAGATGCCTCAGGGTTTGTTTCCGTTTCGAATTCAGCATCATCGTCCTCAAAATCATCAAGTCCATTAATCACAGTTTCCTCAAGTTCTTCCACTATTCTATCTTCAGAACCAACGACTGCATCTAGGACATCATCTTCTTCCAGCAGATCGTCTAGTTCTTCCACCATGATATCCGCAAGATATTCTTCTGGCTCTACCACATCCTCCGTTATTCCCTCAACCACAATTGCCGCTGGTTCAATTCCTTCTTTTTCCAGTTCATCTTCAGCCCGGTCAAATTCCATGAAGGCATTTTCAGCTTCATCCCAACTGTCAAATACTTCTTCCTGAACTTCCGAAGACTCCTCTTGTATTTCTTTTTCATCGAATTCAAGAGCTTCCATTTGCTCACTCAACTCCTCAAGTTCACCAAGTGCACTTTCTTCGTTATCTTCCTGATCATCTAAACAGTCCTGTACCATAGAATTTATTTCCGCATCATCCGGATCCAAATTGAGCTCTATCTCAAATTCATCTGCTGAAGTTTCAAACACAAATTGCTCTACATCCTCAACTTCTGAATCCTCCTCAAATTCATCTTCTACTGAATCGGACAGAAGCATATTATCAAAGGGAATTTCCGCCTCAAGCTCATTTTCATCTGTGTTTTGTTTCAGTTCATAGTCATCCAGTTCGCTCCAAGTTTCTGTTACGTCTTCGCTGATTTCCATGTCCCGAGACGATGTCTCAACAGGATCTTCAAAAGAAGAAAGATTTTTAGGATATTCCGGCTTAAAATCAGTTTGATCCAAACTAATATCGGTCAAACCTTCTCTGAGTGTCTGCTCCAAGTCAGGAGACCTTGTCCATATTTCGCCTGGCTCCTCAAAATCATTAAGCTCAAGATCAATCTCTGTTAACCCTTCACGTAATTTTTGTTCCGGATCTTCAGCCTGATCAACAGGACTGATTTCAGCTTCTTCATCTTGATCAACAGGCCTGCTTTCAACAAGTCTGCTTTCAGCAAATTTATCTTCCAAACCTGAATGTTTAAGCTGCTCCAGACCGTCCGGAACCGACTCTGCCTCAACCGGAAGAGCTGCTGATTCAGTTTTTACTAAATTATTTTCAAGCTCATCTTCATCGAGTTTAAGATCAAATTCAAAAGCATCGTCCATTTCGAGTTCGTCCTCCGGGATTTCATCTACAACTGCGTTCATTTCGGCGTCAGCACTTTCTTGCAGAACATCAACCCTCATTTCGTTTTCATCCTGAGACGATTCTTGCTCCTGAATTGCACTGTCCGGCTGCCACTGAATAGCCTGATGATTATCCAGAATAATTGAATCCATATGGCTGCCTGGAGAAGAGTCTGAACCCAGTCCGGACGCGCTTTGCTTAAAGTCATCCATCTGCAGAGCCTCTTCCTCACCATATGCATAGGAGGTCTTTTTTCTCTGTTGTATTTCTGTTAACTGATTTTCAATCGTACTCATATCAATTAAAAAATCTTCATCATCTTCATCCGGTCCTGAACCAAAGTTCTCATCCAATGTTATAAAAGGGCTTAGCTGTTCCTGAAGCAGCGAGGCTTCAAAGGGTTTCCGTAGTAATCCGTTTATTTTAAGTTCTGAAAGTAACAGTTCGTCAACCTCATCTTTCGCATTTGCAAGCAAGATGATCGGTGTATTTTTTAAGTCCGATTCTGCGCGGATCTCCCTGCATACCTTGTAATCTTGTTCACTGTCAGAGTTACTGAGAAATATTAGATCCGGTTTCTGCTTAGATGCCTGCTGAACAAATAAATCTGGATCTGACTCCGGGCAAATTGTAATATCACTTTCCTTCAAAGATACTGCAATTACCAGTTGAATTTCAGGATTTTCCTCAAGTACAAGAATTAATTGAGTCATGGATTTTATTATTCAGGCTCTCAAAGTGCTATTATAAAGTCACCAATTTATTGTATATCTACGATACTAATTCAGTGCTTTTATGCAAGTTAATGCCCTAATTTTTGCACAAATATAAAGATTGTTTGTTTATTTACTTTGTACCTTTTTTGCAGAAACTTTATCTTAGATGAAGAATTTTTTATATTAACTAAAAAAGATCCGGAAAAGTGGCTTTCAAAATAATCCCAAAATACATTGCGTCAGAATTTATCCATTATTTTCTGTTGTTTTTCTGTTCTTTTGTATTGATGACACTGGTAGGAAATTTTTTTGGAAATTTAAGTAATATTTTTTCGAGTTGGTTAAGTTTTTTAAAGTTTCTTCAGGAAACAGCTTTGCTGCTGCCTTTGTTGCTGGAACTTATTATTCCTATCACAGTTTTGCTGTCCACTATAGCCGCATTCAGTTCTTTGAACAAGAACGGAGAACTACTGGCCATGCGTAGTTCCGGAATCGGCGGTTGGAGCCTGGCATTTCCGGTGTTAGCAGTTTCAGTA
>JACNKY010000265.1 GCA_014381795.1 Pseudomonadota bacterium
TATGTACTTGACACCTCTCAAGGTTGCCCCGGAGTAGATATTCTGGTACGTTTAGAGCAACTGAAAACTGACGGAAGCTGGCGGGATGTATCGTCCGGAACGACAGATAACAACGGCCGAATAATGGATTTACTTGCAGAAGAAGATGTGTTGGGCGCTGGAGTTTATCAAATGATTTTTGTGACAGCTCCGTATTTTGAAAAGCAGGGTATTTCGTTTTTTTATCCGGAAATTCAAATTCGTTTTTTGCTCAGCCATCCGGAACAGCATTATCACATTCCTTTATTGCTGAGTCCTTTTGGTTACAGCACTTATCGTGGAAGTTAACATAAGGCAGCAAAGTTCAACTTCGCAGCGTGTTAAATTATACGTCTGCTAGCATATTATTCAGCCGTAAATTTGTTATTTTATTTTGTTCCCAGGTTGCAATTCTTAGTTCGATCAGTGGAATATTTTCCAGACGCTGTTGCAGCATATTCAGCATTTCCTCAGCACTTTTTCCTGTTGCACAAACGATAAAGATATAACCGAATTTTTTCTCATATTTACGGTTTTGCTTTTCCAGTTCCAATTTGACTGGATCGGTAGCGTTCAGCATTCCTGCCTGTTCTTTCCTAGTCCAGTTTTCCGTGTTTTTTGCTTTTTCCGGTGCTTTACTTTCGCCTATTTTCGGATGAGCCGCAAATGCTTCCAAATAATCATCTTTGTCTAATTCCAACCAGATTTTCTCTGCCTGCACATGAAGTTGATCTACTGAAGAGAACGGCCGCGCAGCTAAGATATTATTGACCCATTTGATGGAACCGCAACATTTAAGCAGTTCAATGCGGGCCTGTTCACTATCGGCTTGATTCAATTCTGCTAAATTCACGTTATAACTTAAGTTAAAAATGAGAAGATTGGTTTGAAATAATACTTTTTTGACAGCTCAGAAATAAATAGTGGAGCTCAATACCCAGTGGTTAGCAACTGGTGTATTCTGCCCTGCAATTGGTCGCGTATAACCTAAACGTACTTGCCATGGAACGGACAAAGTATTTTGCTCAAGTTCACTCAGGTTGCCATAGCCGAATTCAAAACTTATTTCTTTCAGAAAAGCGGTATTTGATTTTCCAAGTGGCAGCTTGCTTTCAGACTGTCGAAAATAATGTAATTCTGTTCCAGCAAAGATATTTTGACGCTCTATGCTCCAATTGTAAAATATGTTTGCGCGGTTACCTGCAGAGTAATAAACTTTTTCTCCTTCAAGTGTTTCACGTTTGCCAATCAGCTCATTTGAAGCAGCTAAACGTATGCCATTTCTGACGCCGTGTGTTAGCGGAAACCAGTTGAAGTGAAAAAAAGCGCCAATGGAACTGTGCCTATTACCGATTGCATTCGCGGCAATTCCACGTGGTGTTCCTGAAGTTGCTGTTGGTAAACGAATCGTAAATCCGCCACGGTTATGCCAAGTGGTTGTAGCACTCAGATCTTTTGCTATTTGCAGGCTGATGTCACCAGAACCGCTTTGTGTTTCGGAAGATAAACTGCTGATTACTTTCTGCTGGCTTGAAGTAGCTGATGCAAAACTAAGCGAAGAGGTTTGCTTTTTTTGCACTAAAGGAACAGTTGCCTCAATCATCCATTTTTCTGTCAAACCGTATGCCATGCTAAACTCTAAACGCTGCTCCTGACGTTGCAGTTCACCTTCAACAGAATCGCGCCATTCCCGATCCCAGAGCATGAGATGCTGTAAAGGCGCTTCCTGACCGTAACCATTAAAAGCACGGTTGTAAGCCGGAGTATACTGAAAACGCATATTCAGCTCCCAGACTGAAGCCGGTATACGGCTTTCAAGTTCAAACGCAGATAATGTTGTTGGAATAATGAGTGCAAAAACGAATGTGATTACTAACCATTTCATGTGGTTACCTCCATTTTTTCATTTACCACAAAGGAGATCCAGGTGTTTGCAGTCAAATGAGGAATGATACGTTCGATTGGAAATCCAACCACATTGTTGTAAGAACCGCTGATTGATTCGACCAAAATTGCTCCTAAACCCTGAATTGAATAAGCACCTGCTTTACCAAAAGCTTCTCCGGAATTGACGTACCATTCAAGCAGATCATCATGAAGTTTTTGAAAACGTACTTCAGTACAAATAACGTCGGTAATTTCTTCTCCGGAAGCTTTATTCAAAATTGAAAAACCGGAAAAAACCTGATGAGTCTGTCCGCTCAATTGACGAAGCATGGAATATGCGTGTTCCGTGTTTTCCGGTTTCCCGAGGATTTTTTCATTAAAAAACACAATTGTATCACCCGCAAGAATAATCACATTATGAGGCAGTTCAGGAAATGACCGCTGTATCTCACTTCCTTTTTCGCTGGACATCCGTTTAACAAAGCTTTTTGCGGCTTCATTTTCATGTGGAGTTTCATCAATTTGTGGAGAGTGGCACGCAAATTCGAGACCGTACTTTTTCAGTAACATCTGACGTCGTGGTGAAGAAGAAGCCAGACAAAAAGGTCTATGTTGTAAAAATTTGGACATTATCAGAGAGTTTAAAACAGTTTATTTTCAAAGAATAAGGCACCTTTAGTTCTTGTCTGGTACCCGCCGGAATTGTATATTTTAATAGAAAGCCGTACTAAGGCGATCACTGAATTTACGGTTTTTTAATTCACCACTATGTTGCTGAGCTTGCTCAGTTTTGGGCTGGTAAATATTATCAATGTAGTAACTCAGTATTTTTCGTACAACCGGAGCAGCTACTTTCGACCCTCCACCGCCATGTTCTACAAGGGCTAAAACCGAAATTTCCGGATCTTCCGCGGGTCCAAATGCCACAAACCACGCATGGTTCTGAAATTTTTTGCTGGCCTTCGCTTCATCATCTAAGGTCTCAAGTGTCTTGTTGCTGATGACTTGTGAAGTTGCAGTTTTTCCGGCAACAGTAAATTCTTCAAATCGAACTTTCTTTGCAGTACCGCCTTCAGCGTTTACTACTGCAACCATGCCCTCCCGGATCAAACTTAAATAATCATCTCTTAAAGGAATTTGCTGAGGTCGTAGACCTTGTTGTTCTTTTAAAAGACTAGGAGGCATCCACAAACCGTCATTTGCAAGAATGTTTATCATATTTATCACCTGCAAAGGAGTTGTGGTAATATAGCCCTGACCGATTGCCGCGGAAGGTGTTTCACCAATGTACCACGGTTCTTTGAAGGTGCTTTTTTTCCATTTACTACTGGGAATCAATCCTGCTTTTTCATTTTGGAGACCCACTCCGGTTATTTTGCCCAGTCCAAACAGGTTGGCATATTTCTGGATTTCATCCACTCCCACTCCCACTCCGGTATTATAGAAGTAAACATTGCACGAACCCTTAATTGCGTCTACCAGATTAACTTTTCCATGACCGCCTTCCTTCCAGCATTTAAAAGGGGTGCTTCGTCCTTTTATGAAAAATTCACCGTTGCAGACATGCTCAGTTTGCGGAGTTATAACTCCTTGCTCAAGTCCTGCGTAAGCAGTGACTACTTTAAAAATTGAACCGGGAGCATATAAACCCTGAATAGCTTTGTTTTCCAGAGGGTGTTCCGGATTAGTTAAGAGGCGGCTCCAGTTTGTCTGATCAATTCCACCGGAAAACAAATTAGGGTCAAAGTCCGGGAAACTGGCCATTGCCAGGATTTCTCCAGTCTTGGGGTTCATGACTATCACCGCTCCGCTTTCACCACGCATGGCTTCAGTTGCAACTTTCTGGAGGCGTATATCAAGGTTTAAAGTGATATCTTGCCCGGGAACTGATGCGACAGATTTTCCTAATACCTGAATCTCCCTGCCCATATGATCAACTTCTGCCTGTCTCCCACCATCGAGGCCGATCATGTTATCATTTTCCAGAAGTTCAATTCCGGAATGACCTACGATTTGGCTGGAACTACGCTTTTCTTCAGGCAGTTCTTTCCAGTCTTCTTGAACAATTCCGACATAACCAATCAAATGCGCCGCCAGGTTATTGTAAGGATAAAATCTACGTGGTTGAACTACGATTGTAATTCCTGGGAAATCATCCTGAAATGTTTCCAGATACATGGCTTTTTCATATTCCAGATCGTCTACCAGAATAATCGGTTTAAACTGTGCTAAATCATGGTTGGCCTTTATTTTGTCATTCATTTTAGCAAAGGAGAGGTTGAGCGCTTGCGACACTTTCCCTAAAGTACTTTCCAAATCCGGTGTGTCTTCTCTGATCAACTGCAGTTGATAAGCAGGTCGGTTTTCAGCGAGAATAGCTCCGTTTCTGTCATAAATAATTCCACGTAAAGCTGGTTCCGGAACAAGACGGACACGGTTGCCCTGAGAAAATTCTGCGTATTTTTGACCTTCGGTAATTTGCAAGTACCAGAGACGTGACGCGAGCAAAGAAAAAATCAGGATTACTACACCGCCCAAAATTATCAGGCGAATCCGAATCCGGTCAAGTTCTTCAAAATCCAAACTATCCTGTTTCACGCAAGATCCCTTAGGAAAAGTTTTTCTCCCCAAATTACAAATTGAAGAATTATAGGTGTCATTAATCCCTGCAAAAATGCAACTGGAAGAGTTGAATTCAACAGATTGGTGGATAGTTCAACTCCTGGTTCGAGCATGTCTATCATTGAGAGAGAAATCCAACCTTCAAAAATAGACATACTGAAGACAGCGAGACTAACTGCCAAAAAAGTATTTGCATAAAATAATTTACTCACCTGAATGATTAGTAGTAATGTCAGAAAAAATGATGTTCCGTAAAGTCCTATAATTCCATGAGACAGCGAGTCCATAATCAGGCCCGCCAGCATTCCGAGGAACGCAAGTAGCAGATTTGAATGACGGAATGTCAGGATTAGCATGAACACCAGTAACCAGTTAATTTTTAACCCTCCGAATTGAACATAATTGTTGAAAACTATGCTCAGCCAGACACCAATCAACATCAATCCCAAAGCAAGCAGAAATAAACGCATCATTCAATAAACAAGTGAGAATCAGTTATAGAAGGGACGATAACAAACACTTCTTCAATTTGGTTAAAATCTACGGCACTGTCCAAAATTGCTGTTTTAAACAATTCATGCTTTTGACGACGAATTTCTTTAACCCAGCCTATTAGCAATCCTTTAGGATATAGTCCACCAAGTCCACTGGAAATCACACGGTCTCCGATTTTGATATTTGCATGCTTATTTATTTGCCGCATTTCCAGACCTTTGTGTGTTCCATAAATCAGCCCCCGAATGCGGTTACGTTGAATCAATGAGGAAACACGACTACGGTGATCTGTTATTAATTGTACTGAAGACTGAAACGGAGAGACAGACTGAATCCGTCCGACCAATCCCTCTTTGCGTAGAACAATGAAGTTGCGCTGTACCAATTGATTGCTTCCGCGGTTAATCAAACTAATATCGTGGTTATTGTCCGCAGATTCTCCAATAATTTCCGCAAATATTTTCTCAGTGAGTTTTTTGCTGGCAAAGAGTAGT
>JACNKY010000330.1 GCA_014381795.1 Pseudomonadota bacterium
CCCATCCTCTCCCGACCACTAACTCTCTTCCATAAAAGCTGACATCATTTGCAGTAATTCAACATCAACTATCACTTTTTCAAAAGAAGCGCAAAGTCCGCCTTCCAGCCAGCCTGCAGCATGTTTAACAAAATTGCAATGACTCTGTATCGTCGGCCAGAGTGACATCATCGATTCATAACCAGCCTGCGTATCGACCGCATTGCAAGCATTCACATTGGAAGCACGATAAGGCAGTCCGTAACGCCGCGCTAATTGTCCGCCGATTAAAGTTGATTTGGCGAGTTCCGGAGTTCCAAAAGCTGGTGCGCCGGATTTCATATCAACATTAGAGGTGAATCCTCCATAAATCACGGGAGCCCCCGGGGCAACCATTTGTGAGAAAGCCAGCGTGGCCAGTGCTTCCGCGTTTTGCAGTGACAAAGCACCAGCCAGTGTGACAGGTGCCATTGCACCTGAAAGAGTAAAAGGGGTTACACAAACGCATTGTCCGTTGCGGATCATTTCAAGCATTCCCTGAATCATTACACCATCAAGCCTCAGCGGTGAAGAAGTATTGATAATCGAAATGAGACTGGGTTGCTTTTTGAGTTGCTCTCGGGTGAGTCCAAGTCCGATGCAAAGCATATCAATGCTGTCCGCGACTCGCTGTTTTCCCAGAGAATATGCATGAAAGACTTTGTCTGTCATTGTCAAATGTGTGAAAGCACAATCCAGATGCCTTGTATTTGCTGGCAAATCAATTGGTTCTACCGGATATCCTCCGGTCATGTGAATGACGTTAAAATGCTGTGCCAGACGGATTAAATTTTGATAATCCTTAAAATTTCCGGGACGTCTTCCATGGTCAAGATCGGAACAGTTTGGTGTACTAGCGACCATTGAATATAAAGTCCAATTCTGGCCAACTTCCAGGTTATGTTGCGGATTTCTCGCGTGAAGTGTGAACTGTGAAGGTGCTTTTGCAATATATTCTTCAATCAATTCAGGAGAAAACTTAACCATTTTCGTAGAGCGGTCGACCTCTGCACCATGTTCTTTGAGAATATCAAGAGC
This sequence comes from Pseudomonadota bacterium, assembly GCA_014381795.1. Taxonomy (GTDB): domain Bacteria; phylum SAR324; class SAR324; order SAR324; family NAC60-12; genus Arctic96AD-7. The sequence continues at coordinate 1,057 of JACNKY010000330.1, forward strand.
CTCATCGTCCAAAAAAGCGATGCCGAGTTCACCTAGAATGCGTAAACTGCCTTGATGCAGAGCTTCAATTTGGTCTGCACTCGCAATTTCAAAAGGTGAATACGGATTACGGGGTTGTTTCCAGGGCTGTTGCTGAATCCTTGCATTTATTCTTGATTGTCCCCTTCCCCGACGTTTGTGTTCGCGTGGCATAATTTGCAATTAAATGAAAGGTTTGAGTTTTATTGATAATAAAAAGACCAATATATTAATGCTTGTCAAGCAAGTAGCATGTTCAACTCAGCATGATATGATTAGAGAACTGCTGTCGGTTGAGCAATCTCTAAACCAGCAAAAATTTTGAAAGAGCAGTGTGCTTGAATCACTTGAAATAATCCCGGTAAAATGGATTTGATGAAGTCCTAGTCCCCTGGAGGTACACGATGAATACCGCACATCCTGTCTGCCAGCCAGTTTTGATAACGATGCAGCGGTTCCTCGAACTGGTAACACATACGTCCTCCGGTGAAAGCTGTGTTGCTCAAGCCAGCTTGAACACGTTCTACTATTCCCAAATCCTGAGTATTCACCATGTCCCAAAATGTCTTCAATTCCTTAAACATCGTGTCATGAGAGTCATTGTCCAATGTTTCAGGAGGTGTGAGCAGAAAAGTCCGTTCTCTGCTTTGGTTAGCACGAATAGGGTCTGTGATCATACAAAAAGCATGATTAGGTAAGATGGTGAAGGTGACATTAGGGAAAATACAAATGTGATAAGCTGCTTTACGGTGTTCTTTGTCTAAACCTTCTACCGCAGGAAGATTAAGCCAGACAGAATCCACATCTCTTGAGACAGGAGTAGTCAGCATTCCGGTATACATGCCTGCTCCCTGACTACGGTGGTGATCTTCCATTCGGGAAACATTCGTGAGTTCTGGATGCACGAAAGGCAGGTGGTAATACTCCATGAAATTTTCTTCGATTAATTTGTAATTGGAGCCCACATCGTAATTCTTAACTCCGGAAATTTCCCAGTTTTCCAAACCATGCGACTGAAATTTTTCAGGTAAATCTCCTAGCCATTCCTCTAGTTCTGTAGGTTTAGAACTCAGGTTAACGAAAATCAAAAATCCCCAACTCTGAACTGTTACTGGTAAGAGCCCATAATCTTTTTTGTCAAATCTGTTTACATCCTGTATATCAGAGGTTTTGGCTGAGGAAGGGGGGCTGTCGACGGATTTCTTATTTTGAAACATTGACGTTCCTAAACATTTTCCATCGAGTCCATACACCCATGCGTGATAAGGGCAACGGATGCTATTATTTTTACAGCTTTCCTCAAGCAACTTAGAACCCCGATGACGACAGACATTATAAAAAGCTCCCAGCTTTCCCGTTTTGTCACGTATAATCAAAATCGAACGTCCGGCCACTTCCGTCACCAAGATGTCTCCTGGGTTGCTGACTTGAGGTAAACAACCTGCTGCAACCCATCCATTGGCAAACGCCTTTTCCTGCTCCAGAGCAAAAAACTCTGGAGTTGTGTATGCAGCAGGAATTAAAGTTGATGCTTGATCAACCGGCAGGCGGCTTTGACTGTAAGTTTCCGCTTGAGTAAAAATGTTGCTTTGCATTTCTGCTTCACTGAAATTACAAATTTATTAAAATGTAGAGTCAACGGTGTTCTGAAATTGCGCTTCATAATGTGACTTCAGTCTTTGTGCGGCTGAAACAGAGTTGCGCATGAGGTAGGAAACTGTTACGGGGCCAACTCCTCCTGGAACAGGAGTGATCCAACCAGCCTTTGCGGAACATGAATCGAAATCGCTATCCCCGACTATTCTGCTTTTGCCCTGTTCATCTGTAACACGGTTAATACCGATATCTATCAAAGTTGCTCCGGATTTGAGCATATCCGCCGTGATGAGATTTGGTTTTCCAACTGCTACAAAAACCGCATCCGCACGTCGAGAATGATCTGCCACATCTTTAGTCATATGATGACAGACTGTCACTGTGGCTCCTTCTGCCATCAACAGGAAAGCTATCGGTTTGCCGACAATTTCGGAGTGACCGATTACCACAACATCCAGCCCTTTCAAATCTTGTCCGGTACGCCTCAATAATTCTACTGAAGCCATGGCTGTGCATGGTCCAAGTTCCAGTTCATTGTAGACGATGTTTCCAATAGACGTAGGGTGCATTCCTTCCACGTCTTTGAGTGGATGAATGGCTTTCTGCAGAGTTTTAATGGGAATGCTTTCCGGAACAGGACGCTGTAAAAAGATGCCGGTAACTTTTGGATCCACGTTGAAATTGGCAATTGCTGCCTGTAGTTCATTGGCGGAAATATCATGCGGATATTCTTTTTCTTCAAAGATAATTCCAACTTGCTCAGCTTTCAGACGCTGATTCCTTATGTAAAGATCAACTGCGGGGTTTGTTCCAACTTTGATCGAAATCAGCTTCGGACACCAACCGCTTAATTTTAATTCTGAAACTTTTTCGGAAACATCATCAACAATGTCTTTGGCAATCTGCTTGCCGTCCAAGATGTTTGCACTCATTTTTTCCTCCTCCTGTTTTATGGCCAAAAACGAGCCCATTTTCAGATTATTAACTTTGTAGTTAAATGTCCTAAACGTGTGTCATTGCTTACGAAACGAGAAATCTTAATTTTGCGAGTTCATCATAGTTGTGTTCTGCATAAAATTCAACAAATTCAGCAAATGCTTTTTCAAACACATTGCATTATTTTGAAAGTCATTACCGTTTTGTCCTCAATTATGCTCGCATGATTCGTCCTTTTGGATCAAAAAGCGCTTCCTCCTGTAAAGTTGCGGAATAGCGTTGACCAAGAATTTCGATGGACCAACCGTGTTTTTCGTCCGCGATTTCTTGGGGAACATATCCCATGGCTACAGAAACTCCGGAATTATGGGCATACCCTCCTGAAGTTACCCAGCCTTTTACTTCGTCAGGTGCGTTTTTGTCAGGGTCGCTGTTAAACCAAATTGGTTCGTCACCAATTACATCAGCGTCATTTGCATCCACCACAAATGTACGCAACCGTAGTTTAGTTCCAGCTATTCCAGCATCTGACTTTTCCTGAACTGCAGCGTTTTTACCAATGAAATCAGCTTCTTTGTCAAGCGCTACGAAACGTCCGAGTTCCGCTTCATACGGTCCGTAAATCGGACGGTATTCCCGCATCCAAGAACCGTAGTTTTTTTCGAGACGCAAGGCATTCAGAGCACGGAGACCGAATGAGCGGATTCCGAATTCTTCCCCTTCTTTCTGCAGAAGTTCCAGCACATAACGTTGAACATCTGCTTCCATCCACAACTCATATCCCAAATCTCCGGTGTAGCTCACTCGCCCCACCAGACAGGAAACATTGCCGATTTCCATTTTCCGGATGTGCATAAAAGGGATAGCTGTTTTGGAAACATCCTCATCGCTGACTTTTGCCAGCAGTGCACGTGATTTAGGTCCGGCAATCGAAAGTCCGACAATTCCGGTGCCGTGCGGAATGACTTGAACATCAGCAGTTTCCGGAAGATGCTCAGTTAGGCTTTCTTCAAACCAGCGCAAATGATATTCTTCCGCGATTCCTGAACCGACAATGTAATATTCTTCGTCATCGATATTCGAAAGAGTAAAATCTCCAATCAGCTTCCCGTTTTGGTTGAGCATCGGCGCAAGTGTCATGCGGCCAGGTTTCGGAATCCGGCAAGCCAGTATGTGATCCAGCCAATCGGCCGCACCTGTGCCAACTACGGAATATTTCGCAAATCCGGAAATTTCAAGCAAGCCTACACCTTCACGCACGGTCTTAACTTCAGCCGCAACGTGTTCAAAATCGGTGGAACGCCTCCAAGAAAAATGATCCTCCACACCTTCAGGTGCAAACCAGAGTGGTACTTCCAAACCGTAAGACTCTCCCATTTGCGCACCTTCGGCCAGCATCTTATCGTAAATCGGGCTTGTCCGCAACGGCCTTCCTGCAGGAAGTTCTTCATTAGGAAAACGGATTGAAAAGCGGCGCGAATAATTTTCCTGTACCTTGGCGTTAGTGTAGGGACGCGTAGCCCAGTCCCCAAAACGGCTGACGTCCATGCCAAAAACATCAAAGCCTGGATCACCGTCAATCATCCAGTTTGCGAGTGCCAAACCAACACCACCCCCTTGACTGAATCCGGCCATCACTGCACAGGCACACCAAAATCCCGGAAGCCCGCGAACTGGACCGATCAATGGATTTCCGTCCGGAGCGAAGGTGAAGGGGCCGTTAATGACTTTTTTAATGCCCGCATTTTCAAACGCCGGAAAATGCTTGAAGCCTATTTCAAGTGACGGAGCAATACGATCCAGATCCGGAGGCAATAAATCCTGTCCAAAATCCCATGGCGTTTCTTTGGGTGACCACGGTTTACACGCTTTTTCGTAGGTTCCCATCAGCATCCCCATTT
>JACNKY010000229.1 GCA_014381795.1 Pseudomonadota bacterium
GTGCAGCGACGCCTCAAGTGGCGTATACTGCGAGTAAAGGCGGTGTGATCGCTATGACAAGAGAACTAACGGATATTCATGCTCGTGAAAACATCCGCGTAAACGCGCTGTGTCCGGGACCTTTGAGGACTGAATTGTTGATGAAATTTCTCGACACTGAAGCTAAAAAACAAAAACGGCTCGTGCATATTCCAATGGGACGTTTCGGTGAAGCCAAGGAAATGGCGTTTGCAGCCTTGTTTCTGGCTTCTGATGAATCATCCTACACAACCGGAACTGAGTTTGTGGTGGACGGTGGAATTACTTCGGCTTATGTAACTCCGGAGTGATTTCTTAGCTTATGCTCCCCACTTAGCTTTTACTGCCTCACGATCAATTTCATTATTAGACTGAGGCAGTTCTTCCACAAAAATTACTTGGCTCGGTTTTTTGAAACCGGCAATCTGTTCTCCCACAAAATCACGTACTGCATCCTGAGATAGTTTAGTTCCTTCACTGCAGACACAAATCGCTTTTACGGCTTCACCCCAGGTTTTATCCGGGACACCAATCACACAGCATTCACTGATTTCAGGATGCTTCAGCAACACGTTTTCCACTTCGCCAGGATATACATTTTCACCACCTGTTTTGATCAGTTCTTTTTCTGCTTTACGTTTGACGTACCACAGATAACCGTCTTCATCAAAACGTCCAATGTCACCTGTGTGATGCCAACTATTACGCTGTGCATAGGCTGTTGCTTCAGGCATCTCCCAGTATTCCTGAAAAATATTTTCACCACGTACCACAATTTCACCTTCTTCACCACAGGCTAACTGCTGATCAAGATCATCAACAACAGCAACTGAATTAAGCAAAGTCGCTTGTCCGGAAGATCCCGGCCTTTCCGTAGCAGGAGAAGCAGTTACAAATGCTGTGGTTTCGGCTTGTCCAAAACCTGTCCAGAAAACCGCGGATGTTTCTTCATGCAGACGTTGAACATTCTGCGGACCTTCTAATCCGTAAACCACCCGTAGACTTTCCAATCCGGAACCGGCTTCTTTTGCGGTATCAAGTACACGTTCAAGCACAGGAGGAAACGAACCGAAATATGTCAATTGTTCTGCATCAATCAACTTTACAGCCTGTTTTTCTTCAAACTGCTTGAGCAAAACATTTTTGCCACCGCTGATGAAAGTCGCCCACGCAGAAGTCAGACCCATCACATGGAAAATCGGTAATGCCACCAGATGCCCCTTGATCGCTTCACGTCCAAAATGCTGGAGATGAACTGCAGCGGAAGCGATTACATTTCTCTGACTCAGCAGAGCGCCTTTTGGAATTCCGTCTACAGCAGCAGTTGGAATTATCAGCCAGCCTTCATCGACCCCAGGTTGAGGTTCAGTCAAAGGTGACGGATCTTCATCAATGAACTGGTCAAAAGACGTAGAAAGTATAGAAGCTTCATCAATACTGTACAACTGACGTGCAGGAAGCAAATCACGGAGAGTTTCCGCCTGTTGTTCGAAACTCGTTTGAAAGAGCAGAGCTTTCGGTTTTGTACTTTCCAGCACCTTACGCATTTCATCTGCACTTGTACGCGTATTCAAACAAACTAGAATTAAACCGATTCGTGAACATGCTGCCAAAAGCAGCGCATATTCTGCACAATTATTCAGCAGTACAGCTATCCTGTCGCCTTTCTCAAATCCAGTATTCCTCAGTCCACGTGCCAGACAATTGACGTGCAGCGGAACCTCTGCAAAAGTGAGTCGTAAATCTCCTGAGACTAATGCAGTTTCGCCTGCGAAATTCTGAGCATTGCTCAAAATACAATCATAAATCGAGTGTTCTCGTATAGTCATAATCCCCAATTATTTAGAGTTACAGTGCCTCTAGCAAACGTTGGTGTATATTGTCAAATTTTCCATTACTCATGATTAAGACAACATCTCCTGAGCGGCAATTTATTTTTAGATGTTTAATTATCTCCTCAACTTCAGGAAACTCGTAAGCAGAAATATCTGCCTTTTTCAATGAGTTTAAAACCTTTTTAATTTCCAGACGATCATCCAGAGGAATTTTTTCCAGACGATGCAGTGTTGTTAAAATCACTTCATCTGCAGCGTTGAATGAATCAATCAAGGCTTGCTGGTGTATCTTACGTACACTGGTATTACTCCGTGGTTCAAAAACAGCAATCAGCCGCCGTCCCGGATGTTTTTGTCTCATCGCAGCAATAGTTTCGCGAATTGCTGTAGGATGGTGAGCAAAGTCATCATAAACTGTAATTCCGTTGACTTCTCCCCGTAGTTCCAGCCGCCTGCGAACGCTTTTAAATAAATCAAAAGCCGCTTGAATCTCTTTATCAGCAATACCATTGTGCCGTGCCAGGACAATCACACCCAATGCATTTAGTACATTGTATGCTCCTGAGAGTTTTAGTGCAAATTTTTGTGATTTTGGATAATTTTTCTGAGTTTTGTTATGCACCACAAATTTTGTTCCGGATTCAGCAGCTTCAATCTGTACTGCTCTCACATCACATGCTTCTCCCAAACCAAATTTAATCACAGGAGAATATGTAGACTTGAGTACATCCTGCACATTTTCGTCGTCGCCATTGGCAGCAATCACGCCGTTTTGCGGAATTAGACGCAGCATCAGTCTGAAAGATTTTTTTATGTCTTCAAGTGAGTCAAAAATATCCGCGTGGTCAAATTCCAGATTATTGAGGATAAGTTGATCCGGCAGGTAATGGAAAAATTTTGAACGTTTGTCAAAAAATGCTGTATCGTACTCATCTCCTTCAGTGATAAACAATTCGCCTTTTCCATCATGGCAACTCGAAGCAAAATTTTCAACGATTCCGCCAATCATAAAACCAGGTTCTTTTCCTGCAGATTCAAAAACCCAGGCAAGTAGAGAAGACGTCGTCGTTTTTCCATGTGTTCCAGTTACAACGATGGAAGTTTTACCACGGATGAAGTATTCTTTCAGTAATTCAGCCATTGAGATATAAGGCAGTTTACGCTCCAGAACCGCTTCTACTTCAGGATTTCCACGTGAAAGAGCATTTCCGATAACAACCAAATCCGGAGCTGGAGTTAAATTATCTGCAGCAAAACCGCTTTGCACGTCTATCTTATTTTGTGCCAGAAAGTCACTCATCGGCGGATAAACATTTTCGTCAGAACCACGAACTTGATGACCACGCTTTTTTAATAACACTGCGAGAGAAGCCATAGCTGTCCCGCAGATTCCCGAAATATGAATGACTTTATTGTTAGCTTGTGAAGATGACATTAAATTATAATTTACTATGGATTATTGAAAAGACAGGAGGGAGCGGCACAGACTTTGAGATTTGCAACAGATTCAAACAATTCACATAACTGACAGAGTACCGTCCGAATCCGCAGGAAATAGTTTAGCAAATTAAGCAGGTTCAGTTAAGTTAGCGGCCCCAATTAAAAGCGTTTATCGTAAACCTTTTCGCCAATTTTACAAGCCAGTAAGGTAAATGTCTGACGTTCAAATGCACCTTCAAGACCTTCACGTAGTTCATCGCGATTGGAAACCCAACGTCCAATTCCACCCAAAGCCTCAGCAACGGCAGGAAAATCAGTTGCTCCAAAATCAACTCCGAGATTAGGCAATCCTGAATTACGCTGTTTTAGTTCGATCAGTGCCAGGGATTCATCAACAAAAACAATAATAACAACCGGTAATTTTAAATCTCTGAGAGTTGCTAATTCTCCTAAAACCATTTCCATTCCCGCGTCACCGACAAAGGCCACAGTCGGACGTTCAGGTTTTGCCAGGCGAAAACCCATAGCCAATGGAACTGCACAACCCATCGTACAGAGCGCGGTGGACTGCAGCAAGCCTCGAGCTTCATAACATTCCCACATTTGGCTCAGTAAAATCCGGTGGGCACCGCTGTCTGCCGTAGCAACACCATTGCGTGGTAACGCTTTGCGCACAACATAAATCACTGTCGCAGGACCCCAGTCTTCGTTTGAGCTGGACGTTCCGCTTGCGGAAAAGATTTTCTTTAGTTCGTGCCTCACTTTTTGAGGTTCTTCATTTTTCCAGACTGGCTGCGGAGAAATATTTTTACGCAAAGTTTTCAAGCCTTCAGCAACATCACCGATGAAACTTAAGCTTGCACGGTGCATATAGTGCGTGTTCGGTACAGCGCAAAATTCAAGCACTCTTGCACCTTCATCCCATGGATTACGCCAGCCCACCCGCATCTCAATCGGATCATAGCCTGCGAGGATAATCAAATCACTTTCCCTTAATAACGGCAGCAATTGCTTGTCAGCCAGTGGAGAAAGTCCTGCTCCTCCAAGCGCCAGTGGATCATCTTCCGGTAGAACTCCTTTCGCTTTGTAGGTCGTGATCAAAGGAATCCGAAAGTCCCGTGCAAATTCCGCGACAGCTTTTTCAGCATGTTGATTGAGTACATCAACTCCGACAATCAACAAAGGTTGTTTTGCTTCCCGCAACCAGTTTCTTGCGCTTTCTAAAGCTGCTCCTTCTGCAGGTGCGGATGGAGAAGGCATATTGCGGACAATCATTTCCCCTTCCGCTGGTAAGTCCTGTGTTGCTTGTTCTTTTGCGGCAACACTAATCGGAACATCAACATGCATAGGTCCGGGTTGTCCATCCAGAGCAATGGCAAGGGCTTTGTCAATCGCCACATCAACCGCGCCGTCTACAACTTTTATACTGGCTTTGGTGACAGTTTTGAGCAATTCACTGTGATCAAAAACCTGATGCGTGTAGGTCAGTGCTTCGTCTGCATCAACGCAGCCTGTGAGGAAAATCAAAGGTACTCGATCCTGAAAAGCATTCGCCACAACATTCACTGCATTTGCTACTCCTGGACCAAGCGTAGCTACTAAAATTCCCGGGGCGCCGTCTGCGTGAAAACCACCTTCCGCCATGAATCCGGCATTGTTTTCATGTTTCGTGAGTACAAACTCAATTCCGGATTTCCTCAGACCATCCATCAAGACTAAAACTTCACCGCCCGGAATTCCAAATGCTCTGCGGCATCCTGCGTGATACAAACGTTTGCCGATAATTTCAGCTGTATTTGCCATTATTTTTTCTCACTTTGAGACAGTTTGAAATGTCCGTCACGTGTTTGCGGAAGTTTCCGGTCGAGCAAAACAGAAGCGACAACCGTACGTAAAATTTGCGCTGTTCCTCCACCTATCGTAAACATGCGTGCGTCACGTGCCATGCGTTCCAAAGGCAAATTCCGGGAATATCCTGCGGAGCCGAAAATTTGCAGTGCATCATTTGTAACCTTGATCGCAGTTTCTGAAGCAAATATTTTGGCCTGCGCTGCTTCCAACATACCAGGAAAACCCGGAACGTCCGGTGCGACTTGTCCAGAATTACTCGCATCTGACGTTCCGGCGGCAGCTGCTTTTTGCAACAGCAAACGTGCAGCATCAAGTTGAGTGTGCATGTCCACCAGC
>JACNKY010000362.1 GCA_014381795.1 Pseudomonadota bacterium
GACCAAAGGCGACGGTGGCTCCCATTGCTACTGGTTCGAGGATATTATGTACACCGGTTGTAAATGCGCCACCAACGTAAGCCATCTTTGCGGAGTGATAAAGCCCTGCGAGGATTCCCACTGAATCTATCAGTAGTATTCGAACACCTTCCGGAGAGGAAGAAATGTTTGACCAGCGCACAAGCGGTATTCCGGCAAAATGCTTTTCCGCGTTTCCCAAATATTCTTCAGTAGGTTCATGCGGTGCCAGAATCAGAAACAATTCCGGAAACTCCGTCAAGGCTTCTTTAAGTGCAGAAAAAATACACGCTTCATCCGGAGGCCACGTACTGCCTGCCACAAACACAAACCCGTCCTTTGCCGCTTGAGGCAGTTCTGGAATTTTCAAACGATCTCTGCGTTCCAGCACACTGTCACAACGTGTATCACCCATCACCTCAACTTTTGGATGCTCCGGAATTGCTGAAAGAATCCTTTGGCGGTCTGTTTCAGAGACGGTTAAAATATGCTCCAGGCATTCGTAAATTGAGTGGTAAAATGAACGTCCCACAATGTTACCCGTTCTTCGTGAATCAGCATGAACGATTGCTGAAATTAAAGATTGAGGAATTTTTTGTTGATGTGCCTCCCAGACTAAATTTGGCCACAAATCGTAACTTACCCAAACCAGACGTGACGGCTGCAGCAAACCAAGTAAACGCCGAGCATTCCAGAGTGTATCAGGAGGTAAAAATTCGGTTGTGAGTAAGCCCTGTATTTTTGACTGCTGAGGACGTTCAAGCCAACGGTAGGCATTGATTGAACTGTAGGTCAGAACACACTCAGCACCTTCAGCCACACAGCGTTCAATTACCGGTTGAGCCTGTAAAAACTCTCCGGCGCTGGCTACGTGCAGCCAAATTAAGGGCTTTTGCCAATCACGTTTTGAGATACCATCAGCCAAACATTCCCACTGACCTTCCCGTTTTTCTAAGCTCTCGCGGATATTTATTTTGCTAAATGCTAATAATTTTACAATTCCTAAAAACAGCGGCAGTAAAAAAAGATTGTAAGCAGCAAACCAAAAACGACTAGTCATTGAGCTAATCATTGCGAGGAAACGGGTTCATCCTGAAATGAACTCGGCAGAATGTTAAAAGGCAGAACTTTGATCAGCACAGGTAAAAGTATGCCACCTCCAGGCAGTGCAAAAATTGCGAGTGCAGGAATTGAGCGAGCAACGTCCATTAACTGCTCCTGTACTTTTTGTTTTTCATGACTGGTCAAAGGTTGTGTGGTAGCTTTAAGCAGCAACTCGGAAAGTTCTTTAGTTTCCTTGATTTCATTCATAATATTGGCCACATTTTTTTTGACCAACTTGACAACCGTATCGTTCATATAATCTTGAAACTGCTTGAATGCGGCATTATTTTTCAAGAATTCGAGACGTTCATTGTGAACGGAAAAAAATTCTGCCACCGAGCAGTATAACTCTTCCAGTTTTTCAGAGGGCAACCCGAGATGCAGGGAAATATTTTCAATCAGTTCGCGTTCCTGCCATGCCTCCTGATTATCGATCAATGAAAGCAAAATCAGCTGTTCCACCAAATAGCTGCTGATAATTACAGCAGTGAAGGAACAATGTAGGTCTGATATTTTTACAGGTTCACGGATCATCCGAGTGAGTTCGTTCTGCTTTGACGCTTTTAGTCCGGTTTGTTCGATGTATTTTTCAATTACCTGCTGTTCTGCAGTTGCCACAATGTCATCCGCCCAAATCAGCGAGGCAAAGATAAAGATCATTTCCTCACGGAGTTGCCTGTCCAGTTCAAGATACTTTTCCGGAGAAGAAACATCACCTACCGCATTTTCGCGAGACCAGAGCAGGAAAAAATAAAGTTTTGCAAAAGCAAAATTATTTTGTCGGTTGCCCAGTGATGAATATCCCTGCAGGGTAACTGTGTCAAGCAACACAAGCTCCAACTTTTGCAACGCCCCATTAAATGTTTCGTTCCTGTCCAGTAAATCCGAAAGAATTACATCCTGCGGTATGCGATAATAACTGTCGGGCAAATGATATTGTAAAACTAAAAATACAATTTTCAGTAGCTGCTTTTGATATGGGTGATGATCCTCCCCATCACCATTAATTGACGTCAAACTTTGATTTTCGATGAATGCAACCGAGAACAGCGTTTCCAGGAAAAGCAAAATTGTCCCACCCTGTTGTTTGGGAAAATACAGTTTTTTTGCTAAGTCATGTAAAGCTGGAGAAATAACCGGGCAGCCGAAGAGGATTCCGTTTTCTTTGACAGTTGAGTAAAAACAATCATCAAATTTTTCTGTTCCTAATGCCCCCTCCGTAAACTCTAGATACGGCTCTGTCAACGTAAATTGAGTTTCGAGTCGATAATGTAAATAACGATTCAGCCAACTTAATGTGCGAAAATTTAACGAAAACATAACTTAATTTTTCTCAAAAATAATTCCTAAAATTAAACACAATTCGGTTTCCTGTCAGAGATGGAATATCGATTGCTTTTCTCTATTATTAGCTTTAGCAGCTTGGACAGCTATGCATCTATTTTACTTTGTTTCAGGTGAGCTACCAGTTTTTTTTAAGCGATGAAGCGGATGCTCAGCGGTCACGGGTTTTAGTGAGGCATTCTGAACCCATGTGTGGTGTTTTTAAGATACCGGCATTTTGAAATAACTTTAGCTTAGCTCGAGTTTAAAAACCGCGGACAAGAATATCAGTTTCGTGCGAAATTTGCAGACTCGCGTTGATCTACGTAAGAAGGACTAATGAGAAAATTGCCACTAAAACGGTGTTATTACGGAAAAATATTTTTGCTGTTTGGATTATTATTCAGCGTGCAGCTTGTTTGGGCAGCAGCGCTTGATTTTCAAAAAATGGCGCTTGATTTTCAAAAATCCGCCATTTCAGATTTCGTCGGTTTCACCACAAAAGGTGAGCGCTATCCACTTATTCACACGATCTCTGAGTTGCGTTTTCGTGTTTTTTCGGAAAAACTGGGGATTAACCGCAAACTTGAAACAAAGTCTTGTTCACAGCACAGGGCCTATGGCGTCGTTGTACCTATTGCGCAAAAGAAGTTTTGTGAAGACTATGATGCACTAGTGGAACTAGCCAAAACGAGCATTGCGAAAACTTCTTTCTTTGAAAAAATATATTTAGTCGCAGAACCGGCATTGTTAAATGAAATAGAAAGGCAAAGAGCACGGGATGCGGTACGAGTGTGGATACGACAAAAATTGAATTGCCTGAATGAAAAATACAGGTGCGGGCGTGATGAAAGGAAAATGATTAAACGAGTAACAAATTTTGAAACTGATATCTTAAAGACTTATCAACGTATCCTGAAAAATCTGGACAAGAAATTGTTTCCTGAAGAACAAACTGCGACATTTATCAAAACTAAAGATTTAGAAACACTTTGCGGATTTGTTGATGCTGTCAGTCAGAACACTCCCAAGCCTGGAATGCTGCTGATTGATACCGGAAAATTCAAAATGGGAAGTTCGGAAGGACTGCCTGCGGAGCATCCTGTGCGAGAAGTGCAGTTGGATGAGTTCTGGATAGACAAATGTGAAGTCACCAATTACCAATATTTACGTATCGCGGCTCAACATCCATTTTTACGAAAAAGCACTTTCCCGCGTAAATTTCACGATGGTAATTATTTGAGAAATTGGTCGGATGATCTTGTGCCTGAAATCGGCAGTGAGTTAAAACCGGTAATTCAAGTTTCATGGTATGCGGCACGTCATTATTGTAACTACGTTGGCAAACGTTTAGCTTCAGAAGCAGAGTGGGAAATGGCTGCACGCGCAGGAATTGAAAGCGAATATTCTGTAGAAGGAGGTGTAGAATTTTTGCAGGATTATGGCTGGTTCCGTGAAAACTCCGGCGGTATAATTCACGCTACAGGACAAAAAACAAGTAATCAGAATGGACTTTTTGACATTCACGGAAATGTTTGGGAGTGGGTCTATGACTGGTTTGGAATCTATCCCGACCTCAAAAGAGAAAATCCTCAGGGACCTGAAATCGGCAAGTATCGTATCCTTCGCGGTGGATCATGGAGCGATCCAGCGGAATATTTACGCTCGGCTATGCGGCGTGATGCTCTGCCTACAAGTACCTATAATAACGTTGGTTTCAGGTGTGCCTCTAAAAAATGAGTAGATATTTCAATTTTCAATTTTTTTGTTCTCATGCAGAAGTTTTATTTGCTGATGCAGTTTGAATTTTTCAATAAAACCGATTTCCTGATATTCAGGTTTCTCAAGATGATAGCCAAAAAGACCATTTCCGATCCAAATCTTAACTCCGCTTTTGTGTTGAGCATGAAAATCGTCAAGCCTCCAGTCGTCCGGATTACGAGCCATATTGTGTAAAATAACATTTAGATTGTCTGCTTTCATGTCTATTTCGGTTTTAAATAAGAGGAGCCCGGCAAAGTTTTTCCGACGTGATTTTAAGGTAAACAATATATTCAGGAGTTACAACAATTTTGCAAAATTTGCAATATTGGGGTTGCTCGGACTTACTGGGTGCAGCGGACAGGAAGTTTATGTTTACGAGAAACTTCCGGAAGTCAGCGAGTGCCGTCGTTACAAAGATTACTGGACTGTCAGCGCGTGTAACCGCAAACACCAGATAATTTTGAGTGAAAAACTAAACGGCGCGATCCAGATAACCAACTATCGTCTGAGCCGGAAATTTAATCAAGGTAAGAGGAGATGCAAGGAGACGGCTTATCGTGGTGCGCCGGCCGGATGTTACATCAACCACCTGCCTATCCGTGGAAATCTGCCCACAGTTGGTAAAACAAGCGACTGAATTTTTCAGCGCTGAGCCACTTCCCCGAAAATATTTCAATTACACAGATCATGCTGCATTCCTCAACAGTCTGGAACTCATAGTCATTTCCAGCGTAATGGGAATCTTTTTGATATTAGACCAGCCACTTCCAGCGCAATTCCATATTCACTCAGAATGTCAGGGTTTAAGCGCTTTTTAACGTTGCATCAAATAATAATATAATTTCAGCTTACTGTCCAGCCTCTGAGTTTTTTAAAGTTACTTTGTCCGTTGAGCAAGGAAGGATTCGCATTTTTCAGGCAGTTTAACGGAGCTTTGCTGCAGGTACTGAAAGATCAACTCACGCAGATGAAGAGCTTCCTTTTTCAATAATTGTGAAGGATGCAGCAAGGCCTTTGCGGCTAAACCACCTCCACCGTTCCAGTGAAAATTAGTCAGCCAGACACGATACTTTTTTTCCGAAAGCAAAGCTTTTCCCTGCAGATTTTTTAAATAAAGCCGATTGCTTTTACTCGAATTATCCAGTTCCGCAGCAAAACCACCCGGCGTGAGAATTGTACTGCTGCGTGCGTACCAACCGAGCTTTTTCCTGCGGTGGGCGTCGGGCAGTATTTCGATTGGCCGACCTACCATCAGCACCCACACCGGTCT
>JACNKY010000200.1 GCA_014381795.1 Pseudomonadota bacterium
AGAACGACATTGTCTTTGTACTGAATGAGGTGGGACTCGGTATCATTCCGGACAATCCTTTGTCGCGTAAATTTGCTGACTTGTCAGGACGTATCGCACAAATGCTCGCAGAAGCCTGTGATGAAGTAAACTGGTGTGTGGCTGGAATATTAGTAAAAGTTAAATAATTATAAATCCCTATGAAAACTCTTAAAGTTAATTTACCAGGTCGAGAATATCAGATTGATATTGGTCTGAATATTCTCGACAAACAACTTCCGGAAGCAGTTAAACTCAACACAGCTGAACAGGTGGTCGTTGTAACAAACACAACGGTACATGAACTTTATCCGGACTTTATTTCCAATGTTTTAGCAAATTCCGGCGTTAAGGTTTCAACCTGTATTCTGCCTGATGGTGAGAAGTATAAAAACCTGGAAACGCTTTCGTTGATATTTGATTTTTTAATGAATATCAGTGCGAACCGGCAAACCCTGTTGATCGCTTTCGGAGGCGGAGTAATCGGGGATATGGCAGGATTTGCCGCTTCGACTTTTGTACGTGGGATTCCGTTTATTCAGGTGCCGACAACTTTGCTTGCTGACGTTGATAGCAGCGTCGGTGGTAAAACTGCGGTTAATCATCCTGCAGGAAAAAATACGATTGGTTCCTTCAAACAACCGGAATACGTCTGTATTGAGCTCGCATTTCTGAAAACATTGCCTTCACGTGAGTTGAAAGCAGGTTACATGGAACTGCTCAAACACGGATTGATTCAGGATGCAGAGTTTTTCAACTTTACTCAGCAGAACACCCTTGAACCGCTTAATTTTGATTATCTGAAAGAGGCAATTTTTCGATCCTGTGAAATTAAAGGTCGGGTTGTTGAACAGGATGAGACAGAAAAGGGTTTACGCGCAAACCTTAATTTTGGTCACACACTGGGACATTTAATCGAAACCCACGCCGGTTACGGTAAGTATCTGCATGGAGAAGCGGTTGGTACAGGAATGTTATTTGCCGCATTTGTCTCTTGGCGCTGGAATGAACTTGAACAAAATGAGTGGGAGCTTATCAGCAACTCCCTGACACAAATTATGCTGCCGGTTAAACTGTTGAAACTGGATTATGAAACTTTTCGGAATTTGATTCTGCACGATAAAAAAGCACAAAAACAGGCGGTGAATTTTATCCTCTTAAAAAATTTAGGCGAAAGTTTTATCCTGAAGGAAACCTCAGTTGAAAAATTGTGGGATGAGTTCAAGCTGTTTGCGCAGAAGTTTCCTGAAATAATAAGTCTGGAATAAATTTTAGACCATACCTGTTTGAGAAAATGTAGTGGTCAGCAGATCAAAACCAAGATTTTCCATGGTTGTTTCCCAGCGCAGTTCGTAGTCCAAATCCAGTAACAGTGTTTCGTCGAGCGGACCGAGCCACCAGGATTCTTCCTGAATTTCACGGTCAAGTTGCCCTGCACCCCAGCCCGCATAGCCGCTGCCGAATTGATAAGACTCCACGGCCTGGCCTGCAGCAAGCGGAGAAAGGATATCATGTGCGGAACTTAAATTTATTTTTGGTGAAAGAATGGTGGTCTCTTCTACTGCAAAATCTGCACTGTGAACAGCCCAAAAAGATTCAGGTTGAACAGGTCCTCCGACCAGCAAAGGGATGTCGAAGACAGCATTTTCTTGTAGTTCTTCAGAAAGCACCTCATTTACCTGAGTTGTAGAGGGATGATTCATTACTAGGCCGAATGCACCTTCTGCATCATAACTGCACAAAAGAATTACAGATTTCTCAAAATAAGTATCTTTGAGCGCGGGCATGGCAACGAGGATACCAGGGACTTCACTGACCAACATAATGCTTTTTGTCAAAAGGGAAAATAAAAATTATGGTTAGTCTAGCTGATCAAAACCAAGATCGCAATTTGCTAACGCAGTTTCTTCGCACGATTCAATATCAAAACTCATCAGGGCAAAAAACATACGGAAATGCTCTGTCTATCCTGCGTGCAATATTTGAAGCATCAGGACAACAGCATTTGCTTTATCTTGTCAAATTACGCAAGCTCTGGTTTGCGGAGATCGACAAGTTTTTGGCCAGAAACGCTTACCCTCGTAATATTTCAGTCCTGCGTCAGTTCACGGTGAATGCTGATTTTATCCAAAAACTTCTTCAAGCAGGAGTATCTGCTGATTTTCTGCAGGTAGCAGAAAAATTAAATGGTGAAAGTTTTAAAGGATCAGCACAATTAAACGGTAAGTTGCAAAAAAAGCTGAAACGTTTATTGTCATCTGAAGAAACAGAATTGCTGAAACACAAGGTCAGATTTAAGCCTCAGCAGACAATTCTGCACTTAACAGTTTATGACGGAAGCATCTCACAGGCCTTACGCTTTGAAACTGAGGCTTATCTTCGCATGTTTCAGCGTTTGTTGCCAGAATTAAAATTAGATGATATTCGCTGTCATGTCGGTGATTTAGGACAAGCACAATTTGATCAGACTCAGGTTGCATTACTGGCGAAAGACTGGCATCTTGTCACCCCGGAAGCAGTACATCAAAACTGTATGCCGGCTTTTCTCCATCGTGTTTCAAGAGCTCATGCTGTTTTAGTACTTTATGTTTCATCAGCGGAAGGTTTGGAGTTGCTGAATCGTACTCCGGGGGTAGAGTGGCTTGTCCAGCATCTGTATAAACAACGTTCGGAACTGCAGGATGTCCTCCAGAAAATCGCTTTTGTGCCGAGACCTGAACTTGATTTGGAACAGGTACGTTTGCGCTCTTTTATGCTTGGTGATATTCCGTTGGAAAAGTCTGCCGTGGAAGCAGCAAAGGAAAGCAGTTCTTTATCTGCCGATTCTGCAAAAAAGTCGATGTCTGCGCGGGAACAGTTTGCTAAAATCAACCGGGAATTAAGGAGAAAGCCTGCAGAAACATAAACTTAAAGTTAAAGAGAATCATAGAGGCTGCAGTAACTACGGTAGCGCTGTTCTGTAATTTTTTCTTCAGTAACGGCTTCTTTAATATTACACTGTGGTTCATGTCTATGGGAGCAGCCTTTAAATTTGCATTGTCCCAAAAATGTAATGAACTCCACAAAATGTTTGTCTAGTTCTTCCGGTTTAACCAGCGGTGCAAATTCACGGATTCCTGGTGTATCGACGATGAATCCACCCTGAGGAAGTGGAAACATTTCTGCCATGATTGTAGTGTGACGACCTTTTCCGGATTTTTTACTGACTTGACCGATTCTGATTTCCCAATCAGGAAAAAGTGCTGCTATCAGCGATGATTTCCCAACACCGGAATGACCTGAGAGAACGGAAATGCGCTTGCGCAGCAATTCACGTAAAGAATCTAGCCCCTTGGAATCCGGTATACTGGTCACTAAAACAGTACAGCCCAATGCTGAGTAGTGTTCTTTGATTGGCGCTATTTCTGCTTCGTTGGATAAGTCAGCTTTACTGAGGATAAGCAACGGTTCCAGACCACCGCAGGAAGCTGCTACTAAAAAGCGGTCAACTAAACCTGCCCTGAAAGGAGGATTTCGCAAAGAGGCAACGATCAGGAGTGTCTCCGCGTTGCTGACTAAAATCTGTTCAGGAATCCCTATGGCAGGTCGGCGCGCAAGTTTTGTCCGGCGGGGAAGCACGCTGAGAATCCACCCTGCATCTTCTGCGACATTCAGATCAATTTCTACTTCATCACCGACGGCTATTTTATTTTTATGGAGGTTACCTTGAAATAAGTTCCCGCGGATACGGCAAAGGCGTGGCTCCGCTTCGCCTACATTTACATAGTAGAAACTTTTGGTGCGTCTAAGGACGGTTCCTGTCTGAGGCAATTTTCTTTGAAAAGCGTGTTGTTCAGTCTTCCGGTTCGAGCTCGAAATCTTCTCCTTCTGCTCTATCTTCATTGAGCTTGTTGCGTAAAGTACGAATGCTGATACCTAAGGTTTTTGCCGCATGAGTCCGGTTACCTTTGGTTTCATGAAGAGTTTTGAAAATGAAACGCTTCTCTGCTTCTTTCATCGACATGCCAACTTCAATTCCTAAACCTTCGTTCTCTGTTGAAATCCCTGGACCAGCGATAGTTGCAGCACCATCTGATTTTCCAGCAGGAGTATTTGAAGTGTGCTTGTTTATTGCAGCCAGATCTTCATTGATACTAGCATTTCCAAGCTGAGAAGACATGAGTAAATGATTCGGTTGGATTTCCTCACCATTACAAAGCAGCAAAGCACGTTCCATGACGTTTTCCAGTTCGCGTACATTTCCACGCCAATGATAATTTGTCAGGATGTTTAAGGTTTCACGACTGACGGCAGGACAATCACGGTTATTTATTTTAGAATGCTTTTTAATAAAATATGTCACCAGTAACGGAACATCATCCATCCTGTCACGTAAAGGCGGAAGCGACAGCGGAATTACGTTTAAGCGGAAATAGAGGTCTTCACGGAATTTTCCGGTATCGACCATTTCCATTAAATTCTGGTTTGTCGTCGCAATCACTCTGACATCCACCGGAATCGGCTCTTTCCCGCCAACTTTGTCAATTTGATATTCCTGTAGTACACGTAGGAGCTTTGCCTGTAGAGGTAAAGCCATTTCACTGATTTCATCCAATAGTATAGTGCCTGTATGTGCCTGCTCAAACTTTCCACGGTAATCCTGAATTGCTCCAGTAAAAGCACCTTTAGCGTGTCCGAAGAGTTCACTCTCCAGCAGCGTTTCTGGCAGTGCTGCACAGTTTATCGCTACAAACGGCCTCTTTGAACGGTCGCTTTTTTCATGGATATAATTTGCCAGCAGCTCTTTGCCGGTACCG
This sequence comes from Pseudomonadota bacterium, assembly GCA_014381795.1. GTDB lineage: Bacteria > SAR324 > SAR324 > SAR324 > NAC60-12 > Arctic96AD-7. The sequence continues at coordinate 4,815 of JACNKY010000200.1, forward strand.
CTTTCACTCTGAATCATCATCGTCGATTTACTTTTAGCAACGTTACTTGCAACATCTAGTAAAGACAGCATTGCCTGGTTTTGTGTGATGATTTCCTTGCTTAAATTTATAGACTTTGACTTTGAAGACTTGTTTTCAGCAACTGGAGATGAATTTCCTGCAGGACCTTTATAATTCAACGCTTGCTGAACAATAAACTGGAATGAATCAAAATTTATTGGTTTGCGGATATAATCGAACGCGCCGTGTTTCATAGCTTCCACCGCTGTTTCTACAGTTCCGTATGCGGTAGCCATGATCACAGGTTTGGCAGGAGAGATGCTTTTAATGTCTTTCAGTAATTCAAGCCCACTGCGTTTGGGCATAGTCATATCTGTAATGACCAGGGAGTATTCGTTTTGCTTGAACTTCTTGAGTGCGTCAATTGCGTTATGTGATATTTCCACAGGATAGCCGCAATGCTTGAGAGTTTCGGACATGGCGATGCGCATTTCTACTTCATCGTCTACAATTAAAACTGGTTGGTTAACCATTATTAAATCCTTTCAATCGGTGTCCATTTAGTGATCATCTTCTGTACGTTCCGTATCATCCTCGGGAACAGGGGCGCACTTGAATTGATGGTTTTATAAAAAATATTCAGAGTATAATATT
>JACNKY010000364.1 GCA_014381795.1 Pseudomonadota bacterium
CTCCAAACCGATTGTTTTAGCTTCAGCAATTATTTTAGCTAATTCTGCCTGCTGAAAATAATATGTCAGAATTAAAGCCGCACTTGCACCGCGTACACGTCCCTCTAACAGTTGGTATGGAGTTATTATGAACTCTTTATGCAACAAAGGCAAAACAGTTGCCTTACGTACAATTTCGAGTGTTTCAAGGGATCCTCCGAACCAATTTTCATCAGTAAGCACTGAGATAGCTTTTGCACCTCCGGATATATAATCGCGTACAACTTCTTCCGGATCAAGACTCTCTACATTTTTGCGACCGGGTGCTTTCGATTTTACCTCTGTAATCAAAGATATTGCTTCGTCGGGTGCTCTTAATAAAGCAGTGCGAAATTCCTCTGGATTTTCGAGCGACTCTGCTCGACTGCGTAAATGTTTTTCAGAATTTACTTTCTGACGTTGAGCAACTTCTTTTAATTTAAGATCGTGTAATTTATCTAAAAATGTTCTCATTGTTATGCAGGTTCACAGAGTGGAAAAACATGATGCAGAAATAGCCACAGTCAGCAATAGAAAGTTATACAATCGCCATGCCTTTAGCCGTCACTCACTTCAAAATATCAGTTTCCTCACAGTATAAAATAAATTAACATTTCATGTCTTTATTTGTATTATCTTTAGTCCTTTTTTCAGCGTTCATGCACGCCAGTTGGAATCTGTTTCTTAAAAAAAGTCCGGATCGTCTGGTAACGATGGCAACTCTGCATCTTGTCAGTGGTGTTATCGGAATGGCTGCAGTACCGTTTATTCCAATTCCACAGCTTGAAAGCTGGCCCTATCTTTTCGCTTCGGTGATACTGCATTTAGGTTACCAGCTTTTTCTGGTTAAAGCCTACATTTATGGTGATCTGGGACAAGTATATCCAATTGCAAGGGGGACCTCACCACTCTTATTAGGCTTTGTTTCTGTGTTTTGGCTTGGAGAAGAACTTAGCACAAAAATGATGTTTGCTATAGGACTGATCACTCTGGGTATATTCAGTCTCATGTTTCGCGGGAAAATATTTTACAGCCATACTCTCCGTCCTGTTTATTATGCGTTAGGAACAGGAAGTTTCATTGCTGCTTACACTCTTGCGGATGGATTAGGAGTTCGTTTTTCCGGAAATGCTGCTTCATACGTACTTTGGTTGATGGCATTAGAGTGCTGGCCTTTGTTGACAATTACGCTTTTCATGCGTAAAGGTGCGGTACTGAGTTCCCTTCAGCAGAACTGGAAATTTGCTGTGCCGGGAGGCATTTTGTCAATTTCAGCATATGGAATTGTGGTCTGGGCCATGCAGAATTCTCCAATTGCTCTTGTATCTGCACTCAGAGAAAGCAGCGTTGTAATTGCCGCTTTGATGAGCATCTGGTTTTTGAAAGAGGAAACTACAGTAAAACATCTAATCGCGGTTGCGATGGTCGCCGGGGGAGTGATACTGACTCGTATATAAGTTTCTCATGTTTGCTGCAGTTAAAAAAAGTATCTAAACGTCAACTTGTAATTTCAACTATAAGGAGAAAACTTAATGATATTATAGTTGTAGTTTAGACAATATTTCTCGCTTTGTAAGTTATAACACGGTTTCATGACTTTTACAGGTTCATCATTTTTTCTCAAAATTTATAAATTAATTCTTCTGGTCTGTATATTGCAAAATTATAAATAACACCTCATTTTTAGCAGATAATAAATGAAGGTGATTCACTTATATTTCAATAACATAGAAGGAGATGACATGAGTATTTCACGAGATCAAATCAATGAGGCAATGTCTAGATTCATGGGCTGCGGAGGTTCAATTCGACGTATTGAAAGAGTAGTTGGTGAGCCGATTTTGGGCAGTGATATTTGGCTGACGGAGGACACTATGGAACTCGTCGAAACAAATGATTTTGATTTACTGGGATAATATCCAGTTTTGAATAATTTTGTGTATGTGTGACAGGCAGTTAAACAAAACACAAAAAGTATATAAGAATATTTTAACTAATTAGGGGAATTATGGATATTTCAAGTGATCAACACAATGAAGCAATGGCCAAATTTTTGGTCAGCCGCTATGAAAGGATTGTTGGTGTTACTGTGATGGGCAAAGAACCCTGCCAATATGAGAGTACCTTAGAACGTATTCAAACACATGATTCTGATTTTTTTGGCTAGTAGTTCAAATTAAAAAAGTTTTAGTTTAAAAAGTCCGTCCCGTTCAGATTTCATGAAATCAATCCAATACGCCATTATAGGCGGTACCGGTGTTTATGACAGCGGTGTTGCCTCAGACAAGGTTTCCGTACAAACGGAATTTGGTGAGATTGAAGTAGATATTGCTGAGGTTCAAGGTAACTCCATTGTTTTCCTTGCAAGGCATGGCAAGCAACATGGAATCCCTCCCCACCGTATTAATTACCGTGCAAATATAAAAGCATTGCAGAAACTTGGAGTTAAGCAGATTTTTGCAACTGCGGCAGTAGGCTCTTTAAATCCGGATTTCCCTACAGGATCACTGGTTTTGCTTGCTGATTTCCTGGATATGACAAAACAACGTCCGCTAACATTTTTTGAGGGTGGTTTAGACGGAGCAAAGCATGTGAATATGGATGATCCGTATTGCCAAAACTTACGCCAACAGTTGACAGACACAGCAATTCAGCATAAAGTTAATTTCACAGGTGATGCGGTTTATATCTGCACAGAAGGCCCGCGTTTTGAAACAGAAGCTGAAATAAAGATGATGAGACAATGGGGGGCAGACGTTGTCGGAATGACAAGTGTACCTGAAGTTGTTTTGGCCAAAGAACTTGGGATGTGTTATGCGTCAGTTGGGTTTGTGGTTAATATGGCAACCGGAATGGAAAGCGGTCCCATTCAACTTGTCGAAATTGAGGAAATGCTGTCGCGGAACAAAAAAATAATTAACCGACTGTTTTTGGGTATTTTCTCAAAAAAACCGGATCAGCAAAACTGTGCCTGTGCCGATTCAATTGTCTATTTGTAGGAGCTACTAATTATCGTCTGAGACTCACGTCTTTCAGACTGTTCCAGCATTTTCCAGCGTATAATCGGAATATTCTGTAGGATTTCAACGTCTGTTATGCTGTAGATATCGGCTTGAGAGATTGCCCTTGCGTCACTGCATTTTGAATCACTCGAGTTCATATTTTCTCCTCCCCAAAAATCACCTATTTCCACTACATGCTGACTCTCTTTTTTACCTGCTGCGTGGCTGATAAGTTCAACTTTACCATTTTTAACCAGCATTAGCCCATCGCACTCTATCTTTCCACCTTTCTTGTATTTTGTGAGTGTTATGCTTTGAGCAATCTGACTTTGAATGGGAGAAGAAATAGATTCTCCAAATAACCATGTCTGCTGTAAAAACTCAATAGTCTCCTGTGTTTTTTGAATTTGTTCTAAAAGATGATTGCGGTTGACAAATTCATTGAACAAAACAGCCGGTATTTTGAGGGTTTCAATATGACTTAAGGTACGGTAAGTCCCTGTACTCTTTAGACCAAAAATGACAGCTAGGTCACCAATTAGAGTTCCGCTTGATAAAGGATAACTTGATTTATCCCGCGGAGAAAGCAACTCTGCTACGCCTGTAAGAACCAAACGCACATGTTTTGGAGTTTCCTGATCTCGGAGCAGAATAGTACCGGCGTTGATAGATTCCCGCTCACAATTAAGCAGCATGTGAATTTCACCGATCTCTACGTTTGGATAATATCCCCGCAGATAATCCGCACCAAACTCCAGTGCATAATCCTCATGCCCTTCTATCAGCGTATCCGTACTTCCAAAGCTAACCCCGCAGCCAATTACTTTTTCTTCCTGTGTTAGTTTTTGGGCAGTATGTGCCAAAATGATTTTACCAGATTTGTCATTCTTAAAATCAATTGCCTTGCCGTGAATCAATCCACCGCCGATATCAATTTTCTTCACCGCAACAGGCTGGAGGTATTCTTCCCAGACTTTTTTAAACATCTCCAGACTGATGCCTGGTAGTTGCGGATTTTCTTCAACCATCTTTTTCAACACAGTGTGAGAAGAAATGTCTGCTAAATGAGCGTAAGTCGCATAACCATCTTCCCAAAGTGTCCTGAAAAACAAAATATTTGTTTCAACAGGATGTGGAGAATAAACCGGCTTTACTTCAAGACCATCAATATTGTTCCAGACATCCAGTTCTAAGTCATAAACTTCAAAAAAATCTTCAAATGCCTTTTCATTGATTGACATCAGAGCGGAAAGCTTTTTTGTTACAGATGCTCGTACAATTGGTGTTGTGTAATACTTGATGCGGTGATTTGCTCGGATTAGTGAAGTCAGGCCGGCAAAATGGTCATCATGGGCGTGTGTGTGAAATACGCCTTCGACCTCATTCACGTCAACACCGATTGAGTTCAGCGTGTGCGTGATGTTTGGTCCAACATCAATCAAATAAATTTTTCCCTGAAAACTGAGGACACTGGCCATGCAGGGCCGATTAATATCCCAACCGTCACCTTCTCCTGTATGAACTACAGAGAAATATTCACGTTTGAAATGGTGGTGCTCAAGTTCGTAAGGAGTCACATAACGTTCAGTTTTATCAAGATTCAGATTTATTTCTACTCTTTCATCTTGATAAGTGAATTCGTAACAATTCACACTTTTCCTCTGAACCATTACACCGTTTAGAACTTCCACAGGTTCATGGTTGACAATTCGAGCTTCGAGCAGATCAGTACTTGAACGTATTGCACCAAAGGAAAAGTAGAGTTTTATCCGCATCATTTCTTCTGCAAGCTCCTTTGAAATTCCTGTATCCAGAATTTCTTGCAAACTAGTCAGACCATAATTCCCCCTGTAAATGTATTCCATCTGGGCATTCACCACGTTCCTGCTTCCTATGAGCAGAGGTTTTGCACCAGTATTGTTGGGGTGATTCGGCAAAAGCATGCCTTGACGGTAAAGCATCTGCAGAACTGGAAACTCAGCTAAATTTGCAAAGTCTCCATTTTGCACACTTAAATCGGAAAGTAGAATTGCATTCGGGCCGGTTTCGCTGGTCACAGAACCGTGAGGATGATGAAAAGCCGAGCCCGGCTCTAATGAACCGACATTTCGATCAAAACTGTTGATTTTACCGGCTTTCATCAAATGCTTGACACTATCAGCCGGACAACCGCAAAGGATGTATAAATCTGCCTCAGGAACTTCAAGCCAGAAGACACCTGTCGTAATTTTAGTTTTAGAGATTTTTGACATTCTGGTTCTAGTAAACAAATTTCATTGACTACAGTTTTCCAAAAATTATCCCCCGCTTACCGGAGGGATCAAACAATATTCCTCACCGTCTGTGAGTATCGACTGTTTACCAACGTACTCATCTTCATGCGCTAATCTAGTTGACCTTAAAATAGCTGCCGCCTGAGGATAGTTCTGTGAAAGTAAAGCTATTAC
>JACNKY010000135.1 GCA_014381795.1 Pseudomonadota bacterium
AAATAAAGAGTAATCTCATCATAATGACACCTTTCTAGGTGAAAATATAATCTACCGGACAATAGTGATATACAGTAGAAAAAACAAGTTATTCTAGAGGGTAATGATTTTTTCAACAGAGAGGATATCGACAAGGATTTGGTCCCAGTCCTTTTCACTCATTGTTGCCGGTGTTAAGGATTTGTGTTTGACTTCAGGATTGTCTGTCATTTCTTCAAGTGCGGATTCAACAGTATTAGCATCCTGAAACAGGTTTGCATGCAATGCAAGGATAGTATTTGTCATTAGATATTTATGATATGGTCTGATTCATTAATAACCTGAGCCAGTGCCGCAGAGTCTAAAAACGGTAAGTCGTCAGCCATTTCAGAAACTGTTGTTTCAGGAATAATATCTGCAAGTTCGAGCAATTCTGCCTGTTTTGCGTTTTCCTCAGTTTCTGCCACAGCTTCACTCATAAAAACTATGCGGACTTCATGTCCATAAATGGTTAATCCCGCGGCGACCCGCATAGCCTCCGCATGATTATCACGTCCCAGTACAGTAATTATTTTAGTAGTCATATTTAGCCTTTAAAGACTGATCACACGTTTTGTTTCAGTCATCATTTCACTGTTGGAGGTTTGACTTCCAAGTTCGGCTGGGCATTCGGAGAAACCAAAGAACTCATGCCAGGAATGCTCACATGCTATCGCTCTTTCTGCATTTGGAAGAAGCTTTAATAGTTCAGGATTTTTCAGTTGTTTAACACCTTCTCCAGTGATGAAACAACACCATGATGTACCGTTCCTCTTGCAGGCACGTGCCAGCGGTTCCAGTACTGCTCCTGTTTTTGCAGAAGCAACAATAAAAAGTAATTCAGTCATGTGCGTTTTCTTTTTTTTGATAAAATTCCCCATGCCATTAAAAAAAGGCCTGCAAGAATCACTGCGATGGAGATCAGCCAATAATTGTCAGTCTGTGACGGGATTTCCGGTGCAGAAATTTTGTTTAAAGATTGTTTGTCCGGATAGCTCAAACTGTCAACTGACAAAGACGACTCCATGGCCCAGTCAGCCCAACCTGTTAAAAAAACACGGGCTTCAATTCCGAATCCTGCTCGAAGCAAGCTAAAATAAGCCACGCTTTCCAGTGTGTTGTGCGCATAAACAATTGGTACCGAAAAGTCAGGAATACTCTGAGGATCTCTTTTTAACAAAGCTCTTAATTCTGCAGCCGGAAGAAGCTGTGCTCCCGGCAAGTGTCCTCCACGGGAAGTCCTGATATTTTCTCCCCAATATTCCTTTTCGCTTCTGCCATCCAGTAGGTCGAATGATTTATTGCTTTTTAGCAATGCATCCAGTTCATTCCGCAAAATAATCATTTCCGCGCGGAAAGGGGCACTGTGCACAGCAGAACGAATATTAGTGCGTTTTTGTCCGGGTTTTAAATCCGCCGATTTAGCCTCAAGTTCAGCAAAGGGAATTCTGAGGATTGTAACTTTCTGCTGGCCGGCAAGATAAAGAATTCCTGCAACAAAATCACGTTTCAGCGGAGAGATTCCTACAACTAACACATGTTCGCTTCCGGAAAGTCCTGCAGTTCCGAGTAACCATGAAAGATCAGGAAAATTAACTAATCGACCGTGCGGTCCGAAAAAATCAACTGCAGGCAAACAGCGTGCTCCTAATAAACTTCCTTTAAGACAAAGTTCCTGTTGACGTACATCAACAATGACTGCTCTGTGGAGTAGGTCTGTCTCTATCTTTGAAGCATAACTAAAAGCAGGAGCTGTGAGTGCTTTGTCCACCGATGCGAAAACTGTGAACAAAAGACAGAATAAAAATATCGCTTTCCGCATACATCAGCAACCCTGAAAATGGGTTTCTTTAAGCTCAGATTCAACAGTAGTTTTTGCAGGTGGATTTTCCAAATAATAGTTCAGCATTTCCAACACAGTAACTTTACCAAAGTCTCCCAAATCGATATCCTGCATTTTTTCTGCATCCATTGGAGTGTTTGCGTTGGTGAGTGTTTCTCTGGAAACTGAGGCTGCAGGGAAAGTAAAAATTGCGATACCAAGACAAAACAGTACACTCCCTATACAAAAAATTATACTTGATCTATCCATAGAATTATCTTTGAAAGTCGTTTGAAAAATCAGCTGTATGGTTAAGCACCAATTAAAATGAATCTTTCAGGAAAAATAGATACATTGCTCCAATGGCCACTACAAACATGACAAGTTCTGCAATTAGTTCAATATCCAGAGTCATACTTTATTCTCCTTTATAATGCTGTACGAGTCTTTTGATTCTGATCGTATCACCAGTAATTGGGTCAATCACATTTGGAGTGAAATGCGGAATTCCGTCACGGGATGTATACATGCTTGGCATTGGAACAATAAAAACATAAAACAGGGTTGCAATACTCAAAGCGCAAACGACAGTTACAAAAACTCTTGTTAAAAATAATTGTTTCATGGTGTAACTATAATTTAATCAATCTTTTCTCATGTAGATCTTCCAACAGTTATTTTCAGTAACTGTTTCCAAATGAGTCGCACCTAATTGAGGTCCCATTGGTGGAACTGCTTCCATTGAAGAAGGATTGTCAACAGTGATTTCTACTACATCGTTTGTCTGCATGTTGTTGAGGGCTTTCTTCGTCATCATCTGTGGACGTGGACAAGAGTCACCAAGACAATCCAACTGCTGCGCCAGACTATATGAAATTCCGTCACTCAGTTTAACTTCCTGTAAATTAACTTGTTGAGTATCTTCATTTTTTGGTTTACGAGAAAACAGTCCCATAACTTCCTTTCGTGCTTAATAATTTAAAATAAATAATTTTTTCAGGACTAGGCTGGCTCTGCCAATTCTACTTTGTGTGCTGCTGCAACCTTGTCATGTTTCAGAAGTTGAGCCTGTTCTTTTTTAACAATAGCACGATAAATCAATCCAAGCAAGAAGACCTGTACCATTCCAAAAATCACTGCAGGCACACCAAATTTATCTTGTAATGTGCGTGCGTTTATAAAACCTAACTGGAGTGCTTCCAAATTTGGTTCTCCAGTCATGCTGATAGAAGCAGGCGGCCAGAAATTTTCTGACCAGAGCAATGAAAAAAGGAACATGCCTATAAAAGTAAAAAGCAACGCCCACATGGCGCCTACGTTGCCTTCTCCGGCTTTGACCCACGTTGAAACGGTACAAGCACCGGCTAGGACCATCCCGATTCCAAACAGAAACAAGCCAGCCACTTGATTTAAACCCACATCGAATTGCATCGCCTTGCCTTCTCCAAAAGTGAGGAATAGCGTAAAACCAAATGTTAAGATCATCATTCCCATCAACAGTGGTTTTGTGTTTCTATAAGTTTTAAACAACATTGCATCCCGTAATGCTGCTGTATTGCAAAACCGGGAACGTTGAACAAGTAATCCGACAATTGAGCCAAAAACAAAAGCCACTAAACATTCACCGATTACAGACATGATTTATCCTTCCAATACTTTTTTATAGATCCATGAGCCTACCCAGGCTCCTGCCAAGATTCCACTTATCGCAAGATAGCCGCCTAAATTCATTTGAGGAGTCAAGCCGAAGAAAGTGCTAACATTGCAGACGAAAGCCAGACGGATACCAAAACCCATCAGCAGTCCTCCGATGGTGATCATCACCCATTCACCTAATCTTCGTGGGAACCTCAGGTAGAACTCTTTGCTCAAAATCGCGCTTACAATTGCTCCAAAGAGCATTCCCAAGCTTATATATATTTTCCAGTAGCCGGCATCCGGAACAAAGACCAGGTTCCAGAAAGGAATCCTGGAAAGTTCATCTCCGAGGAAAAATTGGGCCACCAGACCGGTGATCATCGTTTCACCACCGCCTACTGTCCATGCACCAACAAGCAGGAATAGGAAAATATCCAAGACTGCAATCAACGTCAATGCAACCATGGGGTCAAGGGTGTTTTTAAAAAAATCATTCATGTTTATTTTTAGAACAATTCAACTCGTTTAATGTACGCCTTTGAGTGACGTCCGTTTACTTTATCGGTTTTCTGAACATCTACCTCAATTCCAAGAGCGCTGATAGGTAGTGGCTGTTTAGCAAATAATTCAAAGAATTTCGCAGACAGGTCAATTTCCGTGACATATGTTTTTTCGCTGGTACCGTCACATGGTATACAGAGATAACGTCCGCCTTTCTGCCAATAGTTACCAAGGTAAACCTCATCTGGTTTCTCGTCTTTACCAAGGAAAAAACTGATGAAATAAGGTAGATCAGGCGCAAGAAAAAAACCGCTGTCAAGTTTGCTTTCACCAAAAAAGATCATAAAGGAAACCGCCTCGCGTGTGTTGCGTGTCTTGTTTGCAGGGCCGCTCCAGTCTGCACCCAGAGGATATTGATCAACTCCCCATTCAATGCGTATTTTTGTTACACCGTGCAAATAGTCTTTTTTGTCAAAATCACGCATCAACACGCCAAGCTTATCACTGGTTGGTTCAATCACCAACTTCCCGTCTTCAAAACGTAGATTCATCTCGTCTACATCTTCACGGAATTCCCAGTTGATTGTTTCAAACCAACCTCTTACTTCGCCTGTAGCAGTGGTAAAATCCAGCTCGTAAATCGTCTCCGCCTTTGCAGAGCACGTAATTAACAAAAATCCGCACAAAGCAAATAATTTGTTATACTGAAAGCTTTTGAATAAAATCATATTAACATTTTGTTTTTATAACAATTACTAGAAATAAATGTACAGTGCTAATATTTAATGCATCCTGACTCAGGCAACTAAGAAGCTGGGTACACAGGTATATTTTTCAACTGCCTTCACAGATTATGGGAATATAACCTTAAAATTATGCAGACAACAAAGTTGCTGACTTTGTAAATAACACACTAAACATATGAGAGTGAGATTTCAAGATTATTTTATAAATGATAATTATATATTCAATGGTAAAGAAAAATGTTCTCAGTCCGGAGACTGTAACAAGAGGGCGAAAATACCAGCAAAATGATGGTCTAAAAGGCAGGGCTAGTACGGAGATTATTGGGAAGGAGGAAGTTGTTTTTTAGCTTTTTTGGAAATTCCGGAAGAGTTGTCCGCGGAAGACATTTCTTCTTCAAGCTCTTCCTCTTCCATGGGATTGGGGTTGATAAAAAACAGGTTGTTACCGGCTATTGATTTATTGGTAGTCTCAATTTCTAGTTCGAGCAGGTCACTGGTGATTTTTCTACGCAGAACACTTTTACGTTTCAAAAAAAACACTTCAAGCCCTAGATAACCGAAGGTGTTTTTTAATTCTGTAAGATTTCGGAAATCAGCGTTATTTTCCAGGTAGTCAATAATCAAACTTTCTCTGCGAGGGGAATAGCCACGGAATATCAGAGAAAAGCCATGACCTATATCACCTGACTTTTGATAGAAACGGTTGATATTCTCTGTAGTAAGCCGCACATTTTCT
>JACNKY010000366.1 GCA_014381795.1 Pseudomonadota bacterium
AATTAAGTCACGCCCCTTAAAGCCGATTCCTTGAGCCCGTAAGTGGCAAGGCGCATGATAGCTAATGGTTTCGGTTGGCAAATGACTAATATCAGTGTTAAACCTCTCTTCATCTCGTATATTCCATAAAAATTCTGAAGGATCGTTTATTGCGTCAGATAATTTTTTGGCTCTTTCACTGTCGTCGCCTTCCAGCAGTTCCGGATACTCTCTTCTCATCATCATTGCACAGGTTGGGTTAATCGCAAGGACCTTACTCCCTTGTTCAACGAAGGGCATTAGTAGATCGAGATTGTGTCTGGCATTGGCACGCAATGTTTCCAAATCACCTTGCTCCCATGCAGGCATACCGCAACACTTCAGTCCTTTAACACAAGCACAGTCAACCTTGTTTTTTTCTAGAACTTCTATCGTGTCTTTTCCAATTTGTGGTTCGTTGTTCTGGACATAGCATGTTTGAAATAAAACAGTTTCAGCTTTATTGATTTTCCGCATAAGGCCTTTTTTAATAGCCCATTTTTCAAATGTTGTAAAACTGAAATCTGGCAGTAATTTATTTCTATGAATTCCCAGCAATTTTTCCATAAACCACCGATGAGCACCGACGCGATTCATTGTATTTGCTAAACCGAAACTCGCACGAGCCATCATGGCAGCTTTATCTGGGTTTGCTAAAACATTATCCCGCAAACTTTTGGGTTTGTTTTTGGAGTGGATTGCCTTATGGCGATGAACCAATTTAGGGAAATCTAGTTTAAACTCGTGCCCATCACGGATTGTATACGGACACTGAACTTCGCACAATTTGCACTGAAAACAGGCATCCATGACCTGTTGTGTTTCCTTTGGTTTAATCTTTTTTACATCTCCATCGTATTGTTTGTCTATGAAATTAAACAGAGTTGGGAATGAGTCACAATACTTAAAACACATTCTGCAGCCGTGGCAAATTTCAAAGGTTCTTTCAATCTCTTTATCTAACTCATTCTTATCCCAATACTTTGAATCACTAGGGTCATATGTCAAACTGTCTGTTGGTAAATATGATATCCTGGTTTGTGTTTCTTCCATTTGTTTATTTGTGAGCATCTGTAAAAATGAGGAAACGCCTCTAAGAAAATTATTTAGAGACGTTTTAAGGATTAATCAAGAAACGCTATCTGCCATTTGCTGAAAACGACCTGCATGAGATTTCTCTGCTTTAGCCAATGTCTCAAACCAATCGGCAACTTCAGCAAAACCCTCTTCCCGAGCGGTTTTTGCCATACCCGGATACATATCTGTGTATTCATGAGTTTCACCAGCTACAGCAGCTTTTAAGTTATCCAGAGTATCTCCAATAGGTAAGCCTGTTGCAGGATCACCGACTTCTTTCAAATAATCCAGATGTCCGTGAGCGTGTCCGGTTTCTCCTTCTGCCGTTTCACGAAAATTACTTGCTATCTCAGGATAACCCTCAATGTCAGCGGCTTTTGCAAAATAAAGATAACGTCTATTTGCTTGAGATTCACCAGCAAATGCATCTTTGAGGTTTTCGTGAGTTTTTGTTCCATTCAAATTACTCATAATATAGACCTTATTATAGATTGAAATCATAGGTTTGTTTTTAAACTCCCCACTGAGTCCTAAATGAACTCATTAATTAATTATAAAATATTTATATTGATTTTTCTAATCGTTTATTTTAATTATACTGATTGATATAAACTATTAATACTTGTTAACTAATTATTAAGAGAATTTGATGAATTTGAGAGATTTAGAGTATCTTGTTGCGGTTGGAGAGTTAAAGCATTTTCGAAAAGCTGCAGAAAAATGTTTTGTCAGCCAACCTACTTTGAGCGGGCAACTGAAAAAATTAGAAAGCTATTTGGGAGGACAACTGATAGAGCGAACCACCAGGAAAGTATTTTTAACGCCTATAGGTGAAGAAATTGTAAAAATAGCACGGACAATATTGGCTGACGTGGCTTCCATAGAAAATATGGTTGCAACATATTCAGATCCGATGTGTGGCACTATTAATATTGGGCTAATTCCAACAATTGCACCTTATCTTTTGCCTTTGATTGTGCAGCCAATCAATGAGGCATATCCTCAAATAGAAATTATCTTACATGAAGTTCAAACAGATGTTATGTTGGAAAAACTGAGTGAAGGAACATTAGATGCTGGAATCTTAGCAGTTCCAATAGAAATGAAAGGACTTGATGAAATAACTCTATATACTGAACCTTTTTATGTGGCTGCTAATAATCAACACATGTTTGCTTCCAAATTATCAATCAAGATAGAGGATCTACGGGATGAAACTTTATTATTACTGGAAGAAGGTCACTGTCTGAGAGGGCAGGTTATGGATGTTTGCTCACAAACTATGACCAAAGAAAGAAAAGATTTTCAAGGTACAAGTCTGGAAACAATCAGACATATGGTTTCCACAGGTATTGGTATTACCTTGATTCCACAAACTGCAATTGATTATAAAAATTTAATTCAAAATGCTTCAATTAAATATATTCCGTTTAAAAAGCCTGCTCCAGCCAGAAGAGTTGGATTATTATTTCGAAAAACTTCCAATAGAAAAGTGTGTTTTGAAAAATTAGCAGCTTCGATACAAAGCATCATTCAAAGAGAATTTCCTATTGAAGAAGATGTAGAGGTTCTTCCAGTGAAAATCAAGAGATAGGGATTTCCCAAATAAAAATTCGGGGAAAAAGCAGCAAGATTTTCAAGTTTCTTCAATTCCACGTTTCATAATCAACTTTCCGGAACGTACCATTTCCGAAAGTCCCATCGGCCCCAGCAGTTTCTCTAGAGCATCAATTTTTGAGGAATCTCCAGTTGTTTCAATCACCAGTGACTGATCTGTGATGTCGACTGTTTTAGCACGGAAAACTTCAACTATCTGAAATATATCCGCCCGCTTTTTAGGATCCACATTTACTTTAAATAATGCCATTTCCCGATCCACAACGTCAGTCGAATCGTGACTGGTAGCGTGCACAACATCAACTAATTTATTTAACTGGCGAAGAATTTGGTCGTAGGTGCTTGGCTCACCCTGCACAACTACTGTAATGCGGGAAAAAGCTGTATCGTGTGCCGCAGAAACGACCAGTGAGTCTATGTTGTAACCTCGGCGAGTGAATGTTTGCGTAAGCCGGACTAGTACACCCGGCTTGTTGCAAACGTAAATGCTAATGGCAAATTTTTCTTCCATAAAGGCCTGATTATGATTAATTATGTTCAACTCTTTAGTAGAGCAGCAAACATATATTTATAATTTTAAGCTAATAAAGCAGCCGTGTTCCCGGTTTTTTCCAGATCAAGTACTGCCTACTGGTTTTTTCAGTTTCATCGTTGCAGGAGGCTCATCAATTAACATCTCGCTAACTGCAGCACCCGCAGGAATCATTGGAAAAACATTATCTGCCTGGGCCACTTCAGCTTCGATAATGCAGGGGCCATCGTTATAGGCCAGGGCTTTTTTTAAGACCTTAGTCACGTCACCTGCACGGCGCAGATGAAAACCCTTGATGCCATATGCTTCGCCGATTTTGACAAAATCCGGATTACCTTCCATTTTTACACCGCTTTCACGGTTATCAAAAAATAGCTGTTGCCATTGGCGAACCATGCCTAGATAACTATTGTTAATTATCACAATTTTGATAGGTAGTTTATGAATTGCCGCCGTTGCCAACTCGGGCATGGTCATTTGAAATCCGCCGTCTCCAACGACTGCCACTACAACCTCTTTGGGATTCCCCAACTGCGCTCCGATTGCAGCAGGGAATCCGTAACCCATGGTTCCTGCACCTCCACTGGAAAGCCACTGACGTTCCCTGATTGATTTGCAAAATTGGGCAGCCCACATCTGGTGTTGTCCTACATCGGTAGAAATAACCGCTTTGGATTCTGTTAAACGGTCAAGTTCAGCTAAAACATGCTGAGCACGCAAACCACCTCGTTTTGGATATTTTAAGGGGTATTTTTTTTTCCAGGCTTCAATCTTTTTCAGCCAATCTTTAGTACTTGATTTTTTGACTTGAGGAAGAAGTTCATTCAGCACAGCGGCAACATCACCGTTTACACTTATGTCAGGTTGAATGATTTTACCGAATTCTGCAGGATCGATGTCTATATGTATTTTTATCGCGTTCGTACAGAACTCACTGACTTTACCAGTGATCCGGTCGTCCCAACGTGCACCGATTGCCATGATAAGATCACAGTCAACAACCGTTTTATTGGCGTAAGCTGTGCCGTGCATGCCGAGCATACCGACAGAAAGAGGGTGTCTCTCTGAAAAACCACCTTTGCCGAGCAGAGTTGTAGTTACAGGAGCCTGAATCTTTTCTGCCAGTTTTAAAACTTGTTTTGCTGCGCCTGAAATAACTGTACCGGCACCTACATAAAGTAAAGGACGTTTTGATTTTGCGAGTAGTTCTGCTACTTTTGTGATGCTGGAGGAATTTCCGCTCGACTGAACCTGATAACCCGGCAGGTCCAATTCTGCGCTGAAGTCCTCATTCCATTCCTCAGAAACCACATCTTTGGGCAAATCAACCAGAACCGGTCCCGGACGACCTGAAGAGGCGAGATGGAATGCTTCTTTAATAATTCTTGATAAATCTTTAACATCTCTTACCAGATAACTGTGTTTAACCACCGGCATAGTTACACCAAATACATCAGCTTCCTGAAATGCATCTTTTCCGAGGTTGGGCGTGATTGTCTGACCCGTCAAAACCACCAACGGAACTGAGTCCATATGTGCAGTAAGTATTCCGGTTACTGTGTTGGTTGCTCCCGGTCCGGAAGTCACCAGGACTACACCTGTTTTTCCGGTTGCCCGCGCATAGCCGTCTGCCATGTGTGTTGCGCCCTGTTCGTGACGTACCAAAATCATTTTTAACTCTGGTGCATCTACAAGTGCATCAAAAATCGGCATACATGCACCTCCGGGATAACCGAAAATGTACTCAACACCTTGTTTTTTTAAAACTTCAACTACGATTTGAGCGCCGTTCATTCGTTATTTTATGTTCGTTGGTTAATGTATTGTCTTGTTTTGCTTAAAATATAGCAGTAATTAGCTGACTGCACAAGTTATAACCTAAACATTATGCAAAAATTTTATGTAAATTTATTAGATCACGAAAGTGCCTGTCAATTATTGCTTTGAAATGCGATTAAAAATGTATCATTTATAAAAACAGAGTCAACATTATGAAATTAGTGTAAAATAACATCGTTTTTTTAGAAATACAAATAATGCTCCACACTTGAATCACAAAGCATTTACGCAAAAAAACACCTCTGAAAGACGAATTTTATTGATTTTTTGGCAGTATTTGGTAGAACTAAAGCTCGAATTATTTAGACTGCTCATCATAAAAAGAGGTTAAACTTGTTTTCTAAAGACATTCAGACTCAGG
>JACNKY010000373.1 GCA_014381795.1 Pseudomonadota bacterium
ATGCTCACAATCCTCTTGCCAAAAGTAGAACAAATTTTATTTTATGGCAAGGCAATTCAATGAGCTGTTATACTTTCTCAGCCGGTAATGAATGAAACAATTTGATACACCCTGTTACTGCTGAGAAAACTATTTAATAATGTTTTCAGTTAAAATATGTTTCCATGTAATTCATAATTTATGATCCTCATTTATAAAGTGAACAGCCTTCTCTTTTAGTACATCTGGTGATATGATAATTCGAAACTTTTTTACCATAAACAATTTTCTCTAAAATGAAAAAAATAATTCTATTCTCTTTATTACTGTTTATAATTACAGCTTGTACAACAACAAAATTTGTTTATGACTATGGAGATAAATTTGTGTCCTGGCAGTTGGACTCTTATTTTGAGCTGAATGATGAACAGGAAGACTTTGTGGAAGAAAGAATGAAAATACACCTTGAATGGCACCGTGCGGAAGAACTTCCACGCTATAAACGCTTTTTAACTGATATTCAAAGCAGGGGGGAAGACGGGCTTACAATGAGCGAACTGGACGATGGTTTTTCTAGATTTGAAGCAAAACAACGGCGCACATTTGAAAGGCTTATTCCTGATGCAGCTTTTTTCTTGACAAAATTAAGCGCGGAACAGATCAATAATCTGGAACGCAAAATGGCTGAAGAAAATGAGGAGATGCTCGAAAAAGTTGAAAACAGACATGAGTTGATTCAGGAACGCCGGGAAGAATTTTTGGAGGAGATGGAAGACTGGTTTGGAGAATTTGATCCAGTGCAACTGGTACAAATTAATAAATGGCAAACAGAATGGTATACAGAATCCTCTGAACCCATTGAGAGGAGGATGGAGTACCGTCTGAAATCACAGACTCAAATATTGGCTTTACTGCGTTCTTTTCCGGATAAGTTGACTTTTGAAAAATGGCTGAGTGAGTGGACTAGAAGCTGGGGTCGAGAGATAAATTCTGCCAGAGACGCTAGAATCCTAAGGAACAAAAAGAGAATTTTGCAGGTTGATAAATTTATTACGCCTGAACAACGTCTGCACGCAATTCGTGAATTGGATGATTGGGTGGAAATACTAGAAGAGACAATTACAAATCACTAAAGTTGTATACGTCGAATTGTCTAGACTTTTCTTGATATTTCGCAAATACTGATTTTAATGTAATTTAAAAATATTAACTTAATTCAAAAAAAAAGCTATGAGCGAAATGTTATTTACTTCCGAAAGTGTAACTGAGGGGCATCCCGACAAAATTTCTGATCAGATTTCAGATGCAATCCTGGACGCGATGCTGGAGCAGGACTCTGGCAGCAGAGTAGCCTGTGAAACTCTGGTAACAACCGGTATGGTTGTTGTAGCCGGTGAAGTAACAACCAAAGCATGGGTTGACATGCAGAAAGTTGTACGGGATACAGTCAAAGCAATCGGCTATACCGATTCCAACATGGGTTTTGATTTTAACACTTGTGCTGTACTGATAAGTTTGGATAAACAGTCTCCAGATATTGCTCAGGGTGTTAACGAAGGTGAAGGCGCGCATACTGAACAGGGTGCAGGTGACCAGGGACTGATGTTTGGTTACGCATGTGATGAAACTCCGGAACTGATGCCTCTTCCGATTCAGTTAGCACACCGTTTGACCGAACGACTTTCACATGTCCGTAAAGACGGGACATTGAATTACCTGCGTCCGGATGGGAAATCCCAGGTAACTGTGCGTTATGTTGACGGCAAACCTGTATCTGTAGAAGCGGTTGTAATCAGTACACAACATGCAGAGGATGTGACTCAGGAACAACTGCATGAAGATATCTTGAAACATGTTATTAAATATGTGATTCCTGAAAAATATTTAGGTGATTCCACACAATACCATATCAATCCGACAGGAGTATTTGTAATCGGCGGACCACAAGGAGACTGCGGTTTGACAGGAAGAAAAATTATTGTGGATACCTACGGCGGAATGGGACGTCACGGAGGCGGCGCCTTTTCCGGAAAAGATCCATCAAAGGTAGACCGCTCAGCTGCCTACGCTGCGCGTCATGTCGCAAAAAATGTGGTCGCCGCAGGTTTGGCTTCACGTTGTGAAGTACAGTTAGCATACGCGATTGGCGTAGCGGAACCGGTTTCTGTTTCTGTAGAGACTTTTGGTACTAATAAAATTGAAGATTCAAAAATCATCGAATTGATTCGTAGAAATTTTGAATTGAAACCTGCAGGGCTGATTCGTGAACTCAACCTGTTGCGCCCAATTTACCAGAAAACAGCGGCTTACGGACATTTCGGACGTGAACTTCCGGAATTCACCTGGGAAGCAACCGACAAAGAAAATGATCTGAGAATTCAGGCAGGATTGTAAAATATGGTTAGTCAGGATATTTTGATCATCAACCGTCTTGGGCTGCACGCACGTGCCGCGGCTCAATTGGTACGTTTGGCCAATGAATATCCTTGTGAGATACGTATTGATAAAGCAGGACAAGTCTCTGATGCAAAATCCGTCATGCAGGTCCTGATGCTTGGCGCTACCGATGGTACTGCTCTTAAAGTCAGTGCTGACGGTGAGCGGGAGGAAGAAGCCTTAAAAGCTGTTGTTGACTTGTTTGCGGCACGTTTCAATGAGCTGGAATGACGAAAATTATAAGTGGAACAACCAGGATTTACGGCATAATCGGTTATCCTGTGGAACATTCATTTTCCCCACGGATGCATAATGCGGCATTTTCCGCATTGAAAATGGATGCCCGTTACCTGGCCTTTCCGGTAAAACAGGAGCAGGTTCAGCAGGCTCTTGAAGGAATCCGGGTGCTGAATATTTCCGGAGTAAACGTAACAGTTCCGCACAAAAGTTCTGTAATTCCTTACCTTGACGAAGTTACACCCCTTGCGAAAAAGCTTGGCGCAGTTAACACAATCCTGAATGTGGAGGGTCGTCTCAGCGGAACCAACACAGATATTTCCGGATTTGTCCGCTCACTGGGAGCTTTAAAATTTTCTCCAAAAAACAAAAATGTTGCGGTGCTCGGAGCAGGCGGATCAGCACGTGCTGTGCTGGCGGGACTTGCAGATGCAGGTGCATCACGGATCCTGATTCATAACAGGACTGCCGGACGTGCGGAAAGTTTAGTGACAGAATTTTCTCACAATTTCCCTGAAACTCAACTGACCGCTGTTTCACTGCAAACTGTTCAGGATTCAAATTTGGATCTGCTGGTCAACACAACTACAGTCGGCATGGAGTCAGACGAAAGTCCGCTGGATTTGAGTCAGTGTGTAAAAATTGAGCATGTGCTGGATCTGATTTACAGTCCTGCAAAAACAAGACTTCTCAGCCAAGCGGAAGAGCTTAGCATTCCTGCGGTCAATGGTTCAGGCATGCTCTTGTATCAAGGTTGTGACGCATTCACCTTCTGGACAGGCAAACCTGCTCCGGAAAATGTGATGCGTGAACAACTGCTTAACCTGCTTGAATGAATATTTCTTAAAAATATCATGCAGATTCCTTTTGAAGTCGATCCTCCTGAAAAAGTCGAAAAAGGCGCCGAAAAATCCGAAACTGTAAATCCGCAGAATCTACAAAGACAGCAAAGTCCGCAAAGCCCTCAGGAACCTGCAACAAAACATCCACATAAACCACTCACAGTTACCAAGCTGACTCGTCAGATCACGCTACTGCTCGAAGGTAAATTTCGCTCATTGACCGTTGAGGCGGAATTGTCAAACGTTAAAAAAGCAGCCTCCGGACACTGGTATTTTAGCCTCAAGGATGATCAGTCACAAATTCGTGTTGTGATGTTCCGTAACGCCGCTGCCGGATTACGTTTTGAACCGGAAAACGGCCTTGAAGTAGTGGTACAAGGTAACCTCACTGTTTATCAACTGCGCGGTGAATATCAGCTCATGGTTTCTTCAATGGAACCCAAAGGTCTGGGTGCTCTTCAACTGGCTTTTGAACAACTGAAGGCTAAACTTGAAGCGGAAGGATTATTTGCCCCAGAACACAAACTTCCCATCCCTTTTTTACCGCGAAAAATTGGAATTGTGACTTCATCCACTGGTGCAGTAATTCACGATATGCTGACTGTGCTGAAACGTAGATTCCCGGGGATTCCTGTGCTGTTTTTTCCGGCTGCGGTGCAGGGTGAGACAGCCGCTCCCTCACTGGTGGAAGGCATAGGTCACCTGAACTCTCTTGGTGAGTCAGCACAGCTTGACGTTTTGATAGTAGGTAGAGGCGGAGGTTCCATGGAAGATTTATGGGCCTTCAATGATGAGAAATTAGCGAGAGCAATTTTTGCCTCTGAGATACCTGTCATTTCCGCAGTTGGACACGAAACAGATTTCACGATAGCCGATTTTGTAAGTGACTTACGGGCTCCCACTCCTTCTGCAGCGTTGGAACTTGCGGTACCGAACAAACAGGATTTAAAGTACAATGTTAGTCAAAAACAGGAACGGCTGCAGCGTACGTTACTTCATTTGTTGGAGCGCCTACGTGAAAATTATGAAGCGTTGCTGCGGAGATTAGCTTCACCATCAGCCGCGCTCAGGCAATATGCTCAGCGTGTAGATGACCTTGATTCACTGCTGCATGAAAGGACAAAGCATCAACTGGAAAATCTGCGTAATAGAACTTCCGGAATTGCGGATAAACTTTTTCTGCTCAGTCCGGAACGTGAATTGTCTGTACACCTGCATAACCTGAAAATTCTGCAAGAACGTTTAATTCGCGCGGTCGACATTTTACATAAAAAACAGAGCGATTCCGTCCAACAACAGATGGATTTGCTTGACAGTCTCAGCCCGCTTTCTGTGATGCATCGTGGATACAGTGTCGCGCTGGACGATAAAGGTAAATCACTGCGCTCTGTAAAAGAGGTTCATTCAGGAGAAGAATTGCAGGTGCGTCTGGAAGATGGTACCCTGCAGACAAAAGTGGTGTCCGTTAAAACCAAACAAAAAAATTGAGGTGTGTTTATGAAAATCGTTACAATTCCCTGTCTGCAGGATAATTTCGCGTATCTGCTGATTTGTACAAAAACCCAGCAGGCGGCCATAGTGGATCCCTCAGAAGCTGCTCCTGTGATCAATGAAATTGAAAGACAGGGGGTGAAATTAACTACGATACTTAACACTCATCATCACTGGGATCACGTGGGCGGGAATCAAGACTTAAATGCAAAATATTCGCAATTATTAATTTTCGGTCATCACTCAGACAGAGATAGAATTCCGGGACAAACAGAGTTCCTGAAAAGTGGTGATGAGGTACACTTTGGCGAACAGCGCGGAACATTTCTGCACAACCCGGGACATACTTCTGGCGCCCTAACTTATGTATTCGGTAAAACCGCTTTTACCGGAGACACGTTGTTTGCTGCAGGTTGCGGACGGCTTTTTGAAGGTACACCGGCTCA
>JACNKY010000291.1 GCA_014381795.1 Pseudomonadota bacterium
GTCAGGAAGATAAACAGGTTTGAGCAAATCCAATCCATTGACGGTTTACAGTTTGCTGTTCTCATTTTGGGGGTGTACTGTAACGGATCTTCAACACTAAACATTTAATCAATTTAAAAGGAGACTCTGATGCACGAAAATTTACATGTTATTGACCACCCGCTGGTGCAACATAAGCTTTCGTTGATGCGTAAAAAAAGTACCTCCACTCATAATTTTCGGACTTTGATACGTGAGGTAGGCACCTTGCTCGCATATGAAGTTACCAAAGATTTACCGCTGATTTATCAAGAAATAGAGACTCCCTTAATGAAAATGGATGCTCCTTTTCTAGAGGGAAAAAAGCTCTGTCTGGTTTCTATTTTAAGAGCAGGTAATGGTTTGCTGGATGGTTTTATGGATCTTGTCCCCTCAGCGAGAGTTGGACACATCGGTCTTTACCGCGATCCGGAAACTCTGGTCGCGGTTGAATATTACATGAAACTGCCGGATTTAATCAATCAGCGTCTTGTGTTGGCACTGGATCCGATGCTGGCCACCGGACATTCTTCTGCGGCTGCGGTGACGAGATTAAAGGAAAACGGTGCTGAAAATATTCGTTTTGTCAGCCTGCTTTCTGCGCCGGAAGGGATTGAATATTTCAGCAAGGCACATCCAGATGTGCCTATTTACACGGCGGCAGTTGATGAAAAACTGAATGAACATGCCTACATTTTACCAGGTTTGGGAGATGCCGGTGATCGTATTTTTGGCACAAAATAAAAATGGAAGTTAGCTCAACCAAAACTTTTCAAGTCAGTGCAGACATTGATTCGGTCTGGTCTGTTTTGAACGATCCGCAACAAGTAGTGGTTTGTGTTCCAGGAGCACAACTTACAGAGGTTCTTGACGAAGATCATTTCAAAGGTAAAGTCACCCTTAAAATAGGTCCGGTGACAGCAAAATTTAACGGCAAAGTTGAGTTCACTCAGCGGGACAGTTCCACATACGAAATGGCGATGGAAGGAAAGGGAGCAGACATCAGTGGCAAAGGTGGAGCAACCATGATAATGTCGCTCAGTCTCAAAGCTCTTGAGGAACGTACAGAAGTCAAGTGTATTATGTCTGTCTCCATCACAGGCCGGATTGCTCAATTCGGTGCCCGGATGATAGAAGCGGTGAATAATAAACTCTTTGAGCAATTCATTCAAAATTTTTGCAACTTGCTGGCACAGGAAAATGGAGAAGCCACAGCAGGCACGAATTCAACAGAAGCAGAACCGGTAAAAGCCGCCTCACTTATTGGCTCAGTTATTATGTCTGAGCTTAAAAAGAAACTCGTCAAAAAAGTAGAGCTGGAATGAAAAATTGCCGGCGTAATTTTAGCATTTGCTACCAATGATTTCCTCCATCATCCTGGCTGCCGGTGAGTCACGGAGAATGGGAACGCAAAACAAACTTCTGCTGCAGATTGGCTCAGAAGTGCTGATCCGAAAATTTGTGGAATCTGTCTGTGCCTCAGCAGCGGATGCTGTGTTAGTTGTTCTTGGACATGAAGCAGAAAAAATAAAAGCAGTTTTGCAGGATCAAACTGTGAGATTTGTGAACAATACCTGCTTCGAAGAAGGTATGACCACTTCAATTCAGTCCGGAGTAAAAGCTGCGTCTACGGAAAGCACTGGATTGATGATTTGCCTCGCGGATCTGCCCTTCGCAGAAACCTCTGATTTCAACCGTTTAATTCAAGCATTTACTGATTTCCGGCGTACAGAAAGTTCGCTGATTATTGTACCTGTTTTTCAAGGACAGCGTGGGAATCCGGTCTTGTTTTCTGCGGAATTCAGGGATAAAATATTAACGCACAAAGGTGAAGGTTGCAGGGAAATTGTCAGGCAATATCCACAGTCTGTAAGGGAAGTCAGCATGGAGAATGATAATCTTTTAAGAGATATTGATACTCCGGAAGATTATAAGCTTGTTACCTAAATAAATAATTTGCAAATAACATGTCTAACGAATACTTTGAAAAATTAGCAGAGTTGAATGCAGCTGAAGTTCCGTTTGCAGTAGCGACGGTGATCAAAATAACCGGTTCTGTATCCGCAAAAACAGGAGCAAAATCAATCATTGACGCGAATGGTGCAACCTTGTTCGGCTGGGTCGGCGGGGGCTGTGCAGAGGAAGCCGTGCGGGAAGCGGCGCTGGAGAGTCTGCGGGACGGACAAACCAAGATTGTACCCCTTGATCTTGATGATGAAATATTAGGAGTGGGCATGCCTTGCGGTGGTACGATGGAGGTTTATGTGGAACCTTATATGCCTCGTCCGGAATTGATGATTGTCGGACACGGGCGCATTGCAGAAGTTTTGGCACAACTTGCTCACACGGTACATTTTTCTATCACGGTCAATGATTCCGCGGCCACACGTGAAGCGTTTCCGGCGGCCGAGAGCTTGATCACATCGGATCTCGATTTCAGTCAAATGCAGGTTGGTCCGTTTACTTATGTGGTTGTCGTTACTCAGCACAAAGGCGATCAGCATTCCATCAAAAAGGCTTTGGAAGGAGAAGGTCCGTACATAGGTTTGGTGGCCAGCACTAAGCGTGCGAAATTGGTCTTTGAATATTTAATCGATGAAGGAGTAGCTTCCGAAGAGTTGAAACGTGTACATTCCCCGGCGGGGTTGGATTTTGCCGGAACAACTCCAGAGGAAATTGCATTGAGTATTGTGGGTGAAATGGTGGCAATCCGCCGTGGCGGCTCCGGAAAGTCGATGATGGAATTGAAACAAGTTTTTCCTTGAAATCTGATAATTTCCACAGACAATCCGGAAAATCTGCTAAAAGGAACTGTTCAAATCCGCGTAAATCTGTGACTTATTTTAGCGCTAAAAAATGCAAATCTCTCCTTTAACAGCAAAAGTTCGAGATGATTTTCCGATTCTCAAACGGAAAATTAACGGCCATCCCTTGGCGTATCTCGACAATGCGGCCACTACGCAAAAACCAAACTGTGTGATTGACGCACAGGTACGCTTCTACGAAAATCACAACAGTAACGTCAGCCGCGGTGTTTATACGCTTGCCGAAGAGGCAACAGACATTTATGAAGAAGGCCGGGAAATTATCGCTAAATTTATTGGCGCAGCAGATTCCGGAAAAATAATTTTCAGCAGCGGAACCACTGAGTCAATCAATCTTGTCGCTTCAGCGTGGGCGCAACCAAAGTTGAAAACCGGTGAACGGATTATGGTGACCGAAATGGAACACCATTCCAATTTGGTACCGTGGCAGTTAGTGGCGCAAAATTGCGGAGCAGAACTTGTTTACTGGCCGCTTAATTCGGAAAGCGGAAACAGCAGTGATGGTCGTTTGGATTTGCAAAAGCTGGATGAGTTGCTTGCGGAATCCGTTAAACTCAAGCGGAAGATTCGCCTTCTTACGGTCACAGCGGTTTCGAATGTTTTGGGAACGGTCAACCCGATTGTGGAAATTGTCAAAATTTCGCATGCTCATGGTGTTCCGGTTTTAGTGGATGCAGCGCAGGCAGTGGCGAGAATGTCGATTGATGTTTCAGCATGGGACTGTGATTTCCTTGCTTTTTCCGGACACAAAATTTACGGTCCTACCGGCATCGGTGTGCTTTACGCAAAACATGAACGGCTCGAAGAAATGCAACCTTTTCAAGGCGGTGGCGGAATGATACGTCAAGTTGGACTGCAAACTTCAAGCTGGGCGGAAGCTCCGCAAAAATTTGAAGCAGGAACACCTCCTTTTGCGGAAGTTTGCGGATTAGCGGCAGCAGTCGGATATCTTTCTGATGTTGGTATGCCGGAAATTCAGCAGCATGAACTTGAACTGACAACTCATGCTTTAAAAAGATTTGCGGAGTTTAAGGATCTGGAACTTTACGGACCACCGGAAACAATCGACAGAAGCGGTGTGTTGAGTTTTAATCTGCAGAATGTGCATCCGCATGACGTAGCGCAGGTTCTTGACGAAAGCGGAATCGCGGTACGAGCCGGTCATCACTGTACTCAGGTGCTACACAAACGCCTCGGCATTGCAGCGAGTGTCCGCATGAGTTTTGGGCTTTACAACGAAAATTCCGAAATCGACCGTATCTTTTCCGCACTTGATCAGGCGAGAAATATTTTTTTGGCATGATATGACAACACCTTCCATCTATCGTGATTTGCTGCTGGAGCATGCACGGCACCCTAAAAATTCCGGACGTCTGGAAAGTCCGGACCTGCGGGCTTCTGCTTTTAATCCACTGTGCGGAGATGAATTGGAGTTGACTTTGACTTTGTCTGAAGGCACCATTCAGGACTGCAAAGCACAGGTGCGTGGATGTTCAATTTGCCAGGCTTCTGCATCAATGATGAGTGAATTGATTTTAACAAAAACTCTTCAGGAAGCAGCAAATATCAGTCAGGTGTTTACCGAAAGTCTACAGAAAGATACTGAGGAAATTGCGGAATCCCTCGATTCTTTACGACCGTTGATTGCCTTAAAAAAACACCGCAGCAGAATCAAATGTATGAAACTGGCGTGGGACGCACTCGAAGATTGTGCACGTCAAAATCAAACCTGAATCAGACCTCTAGAATGTACAAAGAAGATACAGAAAAAATTCGGCAAATGCTGGAGGAACAAAATTATGTGGCAGATTCCGCAATTGTCATGTCAGTTTATTTAGCGAAGACACTGCAAAAACCTTTGCTGGTTGAAGGTCCGGCTGGTGTTGGAAAAACTGAAATCGCGAAAGTAATGGCAAAAGCGCTTGATACAGATTTGATACGACTACAGTGTTATGAAGGGCTTGACGCAAATATGGCGCTTTATGAGTGGAATTATCAGCGCCAGTTGCTGCACATTAAACTCGAAGAAGGCGGGGAGAAATCTCTGGCAGAGCGAGAGTCCACAATTTTCAGTGAAGATTTTTTACTTAAACGCCCTTTGCTGCAGGCGATCACGCATCATAAACCACCAGTTTTATTAATTGATGAACTTGATCGTTCAGACGAGGAATTTGAAAGCTTTTTGTTGGAAATCCTATCTGAATGGCAAATCACGATTCCGGAAATCGGCAGTATAAAAGCCAAAGAAAAACCCTATGTGATTTTAACCAGTAATCGTACCCGTGAATTATCGGATGCAGTACGCCGTCGCTGTTTTTACTTGTGGATGGATTATCCAGAATATGAAAAAGAATTGGCGATTGTGCGCAGCAAAGTCCCCGGATGTGATCTTCGGCTGGCCAAACAAATCTGCGTATTTATGGAATTGATCCGTAAACAAAAGTTGGAAAAAATTCCTGGAGTCGCGGAAACTTTGGATTGGGCGAGATCACTGGTTACTCTGCATCAGGATCATCTTGATCCTGTCATGGTTGAATCAACGCTGGGTATTGTTTTCAAAGACCGTTTGGATGTA
>JACNKY010000377.1:0-2520 GCA_014381795.1 Pseudomonadota bacterium
GCTCCTCCAAAGGCAAACGGGCTTTCGGTTCGAGACTTTCTGTTCCTTTCCGCAATTTAGTGTCGGACCAGAATTTTGCAGTTTTATTTTTTGCTTTTGCAGAATCAGCTTTCTCGCTCACTGCATCTGGAGAAGATGAAGTTGAAAGCGTCTGCGAACTTGTCTGCTCCATTACCATTGGAGGCCTTATGTAACTCTGCATCCGGAGCACTACATTGGTCAGCATCTCTTCCGGAGTCAAAGCGCAGAGCGAGCAGACTTCATGTTTCACTCGCCAAAGCTTATTTTCCCCTATCAGGATCAGAGTCAAACGCTGATTTTCCGTTTGGCTTTTTAGTAAAAATAAACTGGTCTGCGGAAAAGCAGCGTGCACTTCCAGCATACATTTTAGTTGCAGACAGTAATTTTTCTCTGCGGAGCTTTCCAGCTTTTGCATGGCTTTTTCAAAAGCCTTTTGCTTGCTTAAATCAAAGCTGCCGGCTAATTCATACTTCAATTTATGAAGCAAGATTTGTTCCGAAATATCTGGTGAGGTGCTTGTGTTTAAACCCATAACCACCGCACGTGGTTTGTATTCCTGAGACAAAACCGGAGTAGTCAATGAAAAGAAAAACAGTACAATCATTATAGAAAAGATTGAGAACTGCAAAGATCTATTGAGGATATTTGTAATATACACAGAAAAGCCATAATTATGGAAAAAGTAATCAAGGAGACGGCCTTTTGTTATACAACTGTATGAAACTTTTCGCAAGAAGTTGCGGGATTAGTCTATGCTGAGAAGTAGCTTTTGTGTCACGAATTATCTGAAGTGCCTGATATTATGGACTGCGTAATGTCATCTCGACTAAAGGGAGAGATATGCTAAGTTACTAATATTTTCTAAGATACTTCGCATAAGTTCGGAATGAAACGACAAGGGGAATTATGAATAAATGATACTAAATTCTGAAAATCAAATTAAATTTCATGATCCAATGTCTTGTCAACCCGGAATAGATACCTGTTCGTCTATTAGTTTGAAACATCAAAGTGCAATAATATCTCCGCCAGCGGCCTGAGCATCAGCGTGATCATGAGTGACAAGAAGAGTGGGAAGTCGATTTTTTACTGCATGAGCAAAAACCAGCTTCCGAAACCGTCCACGCAGTTCCTGATCAAGTTTGGAAAACGGTTCATCCAGCAGCAAGGCAACTGGTTGGGCGAGCAAAGTACGCATCAAAGCAACTCTTGCCCTTTGTCCGCCGGACAAACTTGCAGGATCCCGTTCGTGCATTCCGGACAGTTCAATTTCCTCTAGAGCCTGTTCAATTTTATCGTGGCGTTCATGACGCCGGATTTTAGCGGGCAGGGCAAAAGCAAGATTTTCTCCTACAGACAAATGCGGAAACAGCAGATCATCCTGAAATAAAATACCCAGTTTTCGTTCATGCGGAGGTAGATCGTCTAATGTTTTTTCATGCAGGATTATCTTTCCACTAGTTTGAAAAACGGACGGAAGTGTACCGCACAAATGGGCCAGCAAACTGGATTTTCCACATCCGCTTGGTCCCATCACAGTTTTGACCTGTCCCGCATTCACTTCAAGGTTGAGCTTGCTGAATAGTGGATTGCCGTCTATTTTCAGGGAAATGTTTTCTAGTTTTAACATTTTATAAGTTTTAGTACTTTTAAGGACTGCATGCTCATTATTTTAAAGTAAAGTGGCTCGGTTCCGGAACCGCCAGCGTGGAATGGCCAAGGCCAGCAAAAGCGCAATCCACGGAAACAAAGCCTGCAGAAAACCGTATACACCGATGACACGCCGGTCAGCACCTGCGGCGTAACTCACTGCCTCAGTGGTGAGTGTGGCAAAACGTCCTCCTCCCGCAAATAGCGTTGGTAGATACTGGGAGACACTGACGGCAAATCCGACAGCAGCAGCGACGAGCAGTGGTTTTAACAGCAAAGGCAGTTTGATTCGGAACAAAACCCTCAGCGGAGACGCGCCCAGACATTGACCGATTTGTGGAAAACGGGTGTCCAGATTACGCCATGGATCAGCCAGTGTTAGAAAAATATATGGTAAAACAAACAGTAAATGACTCCATACGAGCAATAGAAATGTGCCGTCCATTTCAAGCCGTACCGCTAGGATCTGGATACCGAGTAGAAAAGTCGCCTGTGGAATTAACAAAGGCAGATAAAGCAGCCATTGGGAACGGAATGAAAAGCTGACTCTGCGCCACTGTTCATTTTCTAAACAACCCACCACTAAAATCAAGGCGATTAGGACGGCAATCACTCCCAGCTCCAGAGTCGTGAACGAGGTTTCCTGTATACTGGTCCAGTGACGCTCCCAATTCCGCGAGGTCCAACGCTGTGGCAAAACATAGGGATATGGCCAGCGTAATGATAAAGACCAAAACGCCAAACCAAGCACACTCAAAAAAGCTGTTCCGAGCAAAAGCAATCCGCTCAGCGCCGCATGCTTCTGAGCTCCTATATATTTCCCCCTTTCGCCATTGAGATTCCAATTCC
>JACNKY010000377.1:2530-5412 GCA_014381795.1 Pseudomonadota bacterium
AAAAGAGCTGTTCCAAGCAACAGCACACGGCTCCGCCCCACACGCGTATGAGCTTGTTTTCTGTTCCCTCGATTGCCGGTTGAAAGCCAATTCCTCCATTTTTGTAAAAGCAGCCACTCTGAAACACGCCAGAAAAGCAATGCTCCAAGCGTGAGCAGCAACAGTAAAACCGCACCGGCTGAAGCCAAAAACCGAAATGATAAATCAGGATTGTCGATCCAGCGTAAAATCAGCACCGAAAGTGTTGGAGGAGTGCTGGGACCGAGAATCAACGCAACATCAACCACTGACAGAGAAAACGCCAGCACAGCAAAAACAGGCAAACGAATCAACGGATAAACTTGCGGTAACACTAGTTTCAGCCAACTCCGTAAATTCCCATAACCCAGAGATTGCCCGATGCGAATATATTCCTGTGCGCGAATTTGCGGCAAGGCCGCAAGAATCATTAAAAGTAAATATGGAGTTTCTTTTAAGACTAAACCCAAAATCAAACTCAGGCCAAAAGGATCCTGTACTGTCACCCATTCCGGAGGTGTTTCCCATCCCATCAACAGGAAAGAAAACCAGCGGACGAGCCAACCGCTTGGTGCCACCAAAAAGGCCAATCCTAAAGCCATTGCTGCATGAGGCACAGCAATCAAAGGAATCAAACCACGCCGTACAATTACAAACAAACTGGCCATTCTGTTATTTTTATTCCCGGAAAGGCTAGTACGCGAAAGCATTGTGGCCAGAAAAATCGCCAAAGACAAAGAGATAAAAGTAGCGGCAATTCCTGAAAAAAGAGTCAGCCAAACCGCATGCGGAAGAGCAGGATGCTCAAGCAATTGGCGGAAAACTTCAAAGTGAAATTTATCTCCGCCAAGATCAGGTAAGTATCCGAGAGCCGGAAGCAGCACACCGAAAAGACCTGCAGCAATTGGAAGCAGAAACAGTAGCTGAGTTAGAAATGGAAAAGCAGGGAGTAGCCTCACTGTCCGTATCGTCGTTGCCATTCCGTACTAAGTTGGTTTTTCCAGTCCGGATGCGGATTTGGCTGAGTAGGCCCGAGTTTTTCCGGAGGCAGTGTTGCTACTCCAAGCGGAAGTGCTTTGAATTTTTGCTGCTGCTGCGCGGAGAGTTTTGTGATTGACAGCACAGTACTGTCACCCCAGATATCCGGATTTTGCTTTTCCATTTGTGCTTCCGGACTCATTAGGAAATTTGCCACAATCATCGCGCCTTCACTTGAGCCGGAATTAAACGGAATTCCTACAAAGTGCGTGTTACCGATCGTACCTTTTTTCAGCACAAAAGTCCGGGCGCTTTCCGTAAGAGATCCGTTGGCAATAGCGGCGGACGTAGCTGAGGGATTGAATGAAAGTGCGATGTCGAGTTCACTGTCGTTGAGCATTTGCTGCTGAACGGAACTGCTGGACGGGAAACTATTTCCTGAACGCCATAGGAGAGGATGCAACTGGTTGAGATAACTCCAAAGCGGAGCGGTTACTTTAGAAAACTCAACTTCACTTTTTACGGATCTATTCAGTACTTCTGGGTTTGCAGTCAGCTCGATTAACGCCTGCATAATAAAAGTAGAACCGAGAAAATCAGTTACGTGCGGATAGGTGAATCGACCGGGATGCCTTTTGGACCACTGCAGCAGTTCCGGAATACTTTTTGGAGTTTCGGAAACGCGTGCAGAGTCAAAAACAAAATTGAATTTAGCCATCCCCCAGGGTGCTTCATAACCTTCAACCGGCAGGTTGAAATCAAGCAACGTCGTTGGTTTTCCGCTAAAATCAACGAGTTTAAAATTTGGCAGATTATCCGTAAATGGTCCAAAGAGTAGGCCGTTTTCCTTCATTTTGGCGAAATTCTCGCCGTTGATCCAAATCAAATCAACCGAACCGTTAGTGGTACGTCCAGCGGCTTTTTCCGCGAGTACACGTGAAACCGCATCTGCAGTGCTGGCAAGTTTGACGTGTTTTAGTGTAACACCATAATCTTCTTTGACTCTAGTTCCTACCCAACTGATGTAGGAATTAATTTCTTCGGAACCGCCCCATGCATTCCAGTAAACAGTTTGTCCTTTTGCTTTTTTGCTGATGTCCTCCCACGAATTAGCAGAGACGGAAAAACTGCTAAGCAGCAAAAATAATGTTGTAAAAATTATAAAATTTAGTGTTTTTGACATAGTTTCTGATTCGGTTGCAGAGTTATAATTAAAAATATTATTCATTTATTTGAGACCTGTAAAAAGTCAAAAGATTTCTCATTTCGAGCGAAACTAGAAATCTGTAATATAGTACCGCACAGATATCAAAAAGATTATTGCCGATAGTCGAAATGAACTGACTAATGCTATTGCATAAGAGAATTACGGCTCTTTTGAGACAAAGGGGAAACGCTATGAAGTAAAAATTTTTCATACGAATCTCTGTCCAGACTACTCCAGATATAGAACGGCAATGTAACAGCGATAACGATTATTAAAACCCAAACAATTGCTTTCAGCAGTCCAAGCATGATATTCTTTTAAAAAAATGTCTCCCTGCTTTTCCGGAAAAATCTTCAGCAGATTAGCAGAATAATAATTGTGATCACACTGCTTTTGTAGTCGAACACTTTAGCAAATTCTTACAACAAAGAATGGCAAGTATGCTGAATGAAAATGAAGTAAAAGAAAAGATTTTAAATCTACGTTCGGGAAATACTTTGTTAGCAATCATGCCAGAAGTCGGAGGTTGCATCACCCGTTATTGTTTAAAAAATGAAGAGCAGGTTTTGGAACTCATGCGTCCGGCAACTCAAGCAGGACTTTCTGTAAAGGATCCATTGGAAATGGGCTGCTTTCCGTTGATCC
This sequence comes from Pseudomonadota bacterium, assembly GCA_014381795.1. Taxonomy (GTDB): domain Bacteria; phylum SAR324; class SAR324; order SAR324; family NAC60-12; genus Arctic96AD-7. The sequence continues at coordinate 5,379 of JACNKY010000377.1, forward strand.
CTTTTTCAAATCGGATTAAAAACGGACGTTTTTC
>JACNKY010000370.1 GCA_014381795.1 Pseudomonadota bacterium
GAAGCGTGTAGATGGCGGCAATCAAAAAGATTCCTGCCATCGCAGTACTGATGATCAAGCGGTCCTTGAGCAGAAGTTGCTCTATCCTACTGGTTTCCATCCTTTTACAATGAAAATAGCAATTATGAGCATTGGTTTCCTATGATCTTCAGGACTGGATGATACCTGAATTATTCCAATGAAGTTCACAAAGATGAGAATGGGTTCCAGTATTGTTTGGTAGCTTTATGGTACCTTGAGTCTTAGCCGTACCACTTGCCATCTCGGCGATTGTGAATTCGAATCCTTGGGGAATGTCAATTCGAGCCCGGTGTGATTCTCCTGAAACAGGGTTCTTAATTGGTTCCACATTCAATTCAAAAACTTCATCGACAACAACCCGCCCGGTTCGTCCATTAATGTCTGCTTCAATGGATACCGGCTTGTAGAGTGTTTCGTGATGGGTTGAAGTCATGGCGTTGATAACCCAACATATCGTTGCCATATCTTCCGTATCCTCTCCAGATAGGATCTTTCGAAGTCCCTCCCGCTGTTCTGGCGATGCATTTACATCAATGATGATTTGACTTTCACCATTTCCTTCATGAATCGGTCCCGGCCATTTAGCCATAAATCCAGCAGTCAGACCGTCAAGAGATACATCTCCATAAAAACCCTTTTCAATTTTATATCCAACTGCAGCTTCACAGGTGCCATAGGTAGGAAGAGCGTTGAATTGACATGGGCAGCCATAGGCACAATTACAATTTGATACTTCGATTGCGTGTATTTCCCAAGGGGTCATGTTACCTCATTAATTAATAGGTTTCGTTTGAATTTATCCCAAAAATATAATTGAAAAAATACATTACGTAAGTTGATTGGAAAAGACAATTTTTTTTTAAAAAACATTTATTCAATTGACTTTAGTCCCGAATAGATCCCTCTATCCGTTATTCATGGTTTTACGATTCTTTACAAATAGTCCATTTTACAAAAAGCTTTCCATGATTTTCATGCGTCCCAATAATGAATGACCATGGTTGAGCATTAAAGCAAGAGGGCGCCCAACTGGCCTGTGAGCGTTGAACTCAGTCTGGTTGAGCTACAACTATGTTGATGTTAAGCAATAACCACTTCAAACACAAATACACATCGCTAGGACAGCCCCATCATCCCCTCTGAAAAACCCCCACTAATTCTTCACAGTCAGGCACACTCCAAGTAAAGAAATGATATCTTCAATTTCTAATTGTTCATCTGATCAATACAAACCCATCCATATTCTTGTTGAAGTTTTTCTTTAACAAATCTATGAACCTTGTTATCGCAGTATTCTGTTGAATTGTTTGCTTTCCAGAGGGATTTAGTCTTTTCATTAACAGTCCCGATTGCCTTAGTGTAGGTTACTTCACAACCCTGATCTTGGTGGATTATTTTAACTTCCCTAATAAGGTCTATACTTTTATGGGTGCATGTATATGCAACCACTGTTTGCTTTTCATCTACAGTGGTAACATTAGCTGATGCTTCCGGCACCTCCAGTATTTCATATGTTTGCTTTTCATCTACAGTAGTAACATTAGCTGATGCTTCCTGCACCTCAAGTGTTTCCGGAAGTGGAGAGACCAAATCTTGTGCATATAATGGTGAAGAAAACAGAACTATAAAGAAAATTAAATACCTCATTATCTTATCCTATCCAGTTATAGTGACGATTAAATTAATAAACTACTGAATGTAAAAACATTCTGAAACAAAATAATTCATCGTACAATAAAAACTTGAACTAACAAGAGTTTTATATCTTATTTTTATAATATTAAAAAAGAAGTGGAGTAGTGGAGCAATGTGGAGCCTGCCAGTGTTTAACTGGGTTCGAGATGCTCCTTGTTGGTTTTAGAAGTGGAGCATAGTGGAGTAGTTATTTTGCCCCCCACTAATTCTTCACAGTCAGACAATCCTCAACCTTCCACCAATATTCTTGTAAAACCACCTAGATTTTGGTAAAATTTGGCTTCTCCTAAAACAACAAGTTAGTATTTTAGGTTCCAGAATAAATCTATACCGCTTCCTTCTTTCCAAGAGGAACTAATGAAAAAATATCTTTTCGGTTCGTACTTAATGAAAACCTTAAGAACACTAACATCACTTGTCTTGACCGTCTTTCTGTTGTCCAGTTGTTACTCAGGCAAAACCTGGCGTACTGCCAGTCGTCAATCGGCGGGCATGGCACCTGACCCTTCAGTTACAAAGGAAGCCGTTATGCAAGTCTATGGCGCAGATACCTGGGGTTGGCGTGGTTGGTTTGCCATTCATACTTGGATTGCCGCCAAGCGTACTGGAGAGTCCAACTACAAGGTATATGATGTGGTTGGTTGGCGAGGCTACAGTGGCCAACCGGTAATGAGGATAACCCAAGACATTCCGGACCGTTATTGGTTTGGTGAGAAACCCCGGCTTATTAAAGAACATAGGGGGGAGGGGGTTGATGACCTGATTGATGCGGTCGATAAGGCGGCTGATGCGTATCCCTGGAAAACGGCCTACAAGGCCTTTCCGGGTCCTAACAGTAACACCTTCACTGCCTGGATCGCTAAGCACGTACCGGAACTGGAGTTAGCCCTTCCGTTCTCAGCTATTGGTAGTGGATATGTGGAGTAATCTTAATTGGAGTTTATTTATGGCATTGACCGCTAGAAAAACCACTACACGCACGCACGAGGGGGGTAAAATAATAGGTGTCCATATAGGTGTCTATCAGCCCTACTATAACGTTAAGCGTACCCTTGACCCAACTTGGCTTGGTTGAGTTGCAGGAGCTGGACGAACTAGAAGAATGAGGGGGAGGTGAGGCTCAGTAATAGGCACGGGGGGGGAAGTGCGCGGGCACCGCCCATATGATACTTAAAGTAGTTAGTCGCATTTCTACTGGAATGACCTTTCAGGAGTAAGAATCTTTACAAACCAGAGGGTTGGTGGTATAAATAGCAAATATAATGCATATAAAAATTACAACTCCACCAACTACATAATTTGTAGAACCAAGGAGGAATCATGATTCCGAACGATCGCTCATTCACTATTGACCGGGTTGTGCAACTGGCTCTATTTGCTGGTCTAGCCTGGTGCCTGGTGCTCCTTCTGGATTACCTCTCCGACGTTCTCCTGCCGTTTGTCACCGGACTTGTGATGGCCTACTTCCTCGACCCGGTCACTAATCGAGTTCAGCATGTAATCAAGAAGCGCGTTCTAGCAGCGCTCTTTACGCTGGTAACAATTACACTGGCTGTCTTTCTCGTTATCTGGTTCATGGTCCCAATGGTCGGCAATGAACTGGCCAACATGGGCCGCACCGTATCCAAAATGGCCGCCGATACCGAACTGGCACAAGCTGCCAAGGAACGTCTGCCCGAAAATGTATGGGAAGAGGTGAACGAGATTCTTAAACGCGATGATGTCAAACGATACCTGAACAGTGACGGGGTGGTGCAGATGGCCAAGGACACGGCCAAAAAGCTTTTGCCCGGCGTCTGGGGCGTGCTTTCGGGAGCGGCCAATGTGCTCACGTTCATCACCGGTTTTCTGGTCATCATGATCTATGTGGTCTTCCTGCTTATCGATTACGATAACATAGCGGCACGTTGGCGTGATTACCTTCCGCCTAGCATGCGTGATGACGTGTCCGGATTCGTGGTTGAATTCATTCAGGCAACCAACCGTTATTTCCGTTCACAGACACTGGTATCCTGTTGTGTGGCTGTGCTTTTCGCGCTCGGCTTTTCCATCATCGGACTGCCGCTTGCCATTCTCATGGGTATCTTCATCGGCCTGCTGAATATGGTCCCTTATCTTCAGACGGTGGGCACCATCCCCTGCCTACTGCTGGCTGGGTTGAAGGCGTTGGAACAGGGCGACAGCTTTATCGGGGCACTGGGTTTTGTCCTGCTCGTTTTCGGCGTGGTGCAACTCATTCAGGAAACCGTGCTGGTGCCACGTTTACAGGGCGAAGCCATGGGTCTTTCTCCGGCCATCATCTTGTTGTCCCTTTCGGTCTGGGGCAAGCTGCTTGGTTTTCTCGGCCTGATTCTAGCCCTACCGCTCACCTGCCTTGGCCTGACATACTACCGACGCTATCTCTGGAAATTAGAACAGGCGGGCGAACTCCCGGAGATCAAGGAATAGAAGAACCTTTGGGTTCAAAAAAAGACTTCATGAATAACTTTGTATGAAAGCCGTACCCATTTATACTTAAAGTAGTTACTCCCATTTATGCCTAGATGCTCCATCAGATAGCGCACCAGTCGGATACCTTGATTAAAATACACCTTGACACCTACCCGGGACATCGTCGAATATCTGGTAGCAGATTGGTAGCAAATCTTCCGATTCGTACGGAGTCGAACGGAGTTGAAAGGAATTTAAGACTGACACCCTGCGAAGGTTAAATGTTTGATATCTTTAGGAAACGTTGCAAAGACACAGTTCCTGGGAATACCTGTTTTTAATACTGATCCACCCTCTAGGAGAGGTACCGCCTGTTGTGGTTTTGAAGGACGATTCAGGAAGTAAAGTAGACGGCTCCCCCTAGAGCAGCAAAGAGTTGATTTCAGCAAAATTACATGTACTTTTCTATGTTGACCCTGATGAATGAGGAATAAATTCACATGTAGATGAGGCGCTCAAAGCAGAAAAATTTCCGCCAGAAAAATATGCTATGGTAGCTATTCTTAATATGGCTGCAACCTGGATTCCTGATGCTGTCATCAACTTTAAGTTGAAGAGTAGACAAGAAGAAGACAAGAGCACTGTATTTGTCAAAGATCTTGAAAAAACACTGGTTCAACAGTGGTGCCTGAAGGATGATGACAGCAATATCATGTTATTTGGAAAAGACGGAAAGCTGCTTTACAGTGGTGCAGGTAAGTTCACTGAAAATCAAATTCAGCAATTATTGAAAATTATTCGTGATGAACTCCTAAAAAATTAATACCTGCCTAAAAGATGTTTTAGCTCAGAGTCCCAGAGAGCACAAAGTATTGGTTTAACAAAACCTCAAAAAGAATAATTAGTTTTTAGTTCCAGCCTGTTTCCAAGTAAATTTTCACCATATTGTGTGTATGTTGAAAAAAATTTTAGCAATCAATGCCCAGGCTATTCAGTAAAAAACATCAAAAGCAAAAACAACATTTCCTGCGATAACCGCTGCTGTATTTCTGCAAAAGATCACCTCCTTATACAACACAATTCATTTGATCTTCTACCAATCTGGAACCTGATTTGACACTTGTCTGCAGAGTTACTTAAAGCCTTGCATTAAAACGTCAATAGAACTTGTTCTTTATAATGCAATAATTCAAAATCAACAAATTTGTTTTACTTAGGTTTATCGCATTTCACATAAACAGTCTGCAGGCGAAGGTTCA
>JACNKY010000334.1 GCA_014381795.1 Pseudomonadota bacterium
TGCAACGATTTGACGCGCTTACAAACACGTTTTATCGATGATGCAGAAAATGTGGAAAACGTTCGTAATGAAATTGCTAATAACTTGGATGCGGCATCTGCTGATGAACTGGGTGTGGTAACCTTTATTCCAGACGATATTGACTGGGAAGATGAAGTCCGTATTGCAGTGGAGGAACGGGCGAGTTTTTCACCGGACGCACTCACAGGGATGGAGGCATCTTTACGCTTTGCCGGCCCGGAAACACTGGAGACTAAAATTTTCGGTCGATTGACCGCATGGCAGAACTGGATTTTTCAACGTCCAAACGCGGTCGGAGAAGAAGGTGCACTCAAACTGTACGGAAGCGGAAAACAGTCTAATTACGATAAAAAAAGGGTATAACCCCGTCTAATCAAAAGTTAAACACATTCACACAGGTTTTTTATGAGTATTAACTACAACGAGAAAATTCCAAACAATGTCGATTTAAGCAGTGACCGTCGACTCCAGCGTGCTTTGGAACGCTGGCAGCCTGAGTACCTAAACTGGTGGGAGGAACTTGGTCCTGAAAAGAGCACAGATTTAGAAGTTTATTTACGTACAGCGATCAGTGTTGAAAAAGACGGCTGGGCGCATTTTGATTATGTTAAAATGCCGGATTACCGCTGGGGGATTTTTCTGACACCTTCAGATTCTGATCGTAGCATTGATTTCGGAATTCATAAAGGACAGCCTGCATGGCAGGAAGTCCCGGGCGAATACCGCTCAGAATTACGTCGGTTGATCGTGACGCAGGGTGATACAGAACCTGCTTCAGTTGAGCAACAGCGGCAGTTGGGAAAAACTTGTCCCTCACTTTACGATCTACGCAATCTTTTCCAGATCAATGTTGAGGAAGGCCGACATTTATGGGCCATGGTTTATTTGCTGCAGGCTTACTTTGGTCGTGACGGTCGTGAAGAAGCGGAAGCAATGCTCGAGCGACATTCCGGTGATCCTGACAAACCGCGGATTCTGGAAGCATTTAATGAAGAAACTCCGGACTGGCTCTCCTTTTTCATGTTCACATATTTTACGGACCGTGACGGAAAATTTCAGTTGGCATCATTAGCAGAATCGGGATTTGATCCGCTTGCGCGTTCGTGCCGTTTTATGCTCACAGAAGAAGCGCATCATATGTTTGTTGGAGAAACCGGTGTAGGTCGAGTAGTACAACGAGCCTGTGATTTGATGAATGAGCACAAAATAAGAAGTTCCGCTGCAGAAGTTGAAGTGCGAAAATATGGTGGAATTGATTTGCCGACTATTCAAAAATATTTAAATTTTCATTTCAGTGTTTCAGTTGATTTGTTCGGACAGGAACTCTCCACAAACGCCGCCACTTATTACAATACTGGAATTAAGGGACGATTCGGAGAAAGTAAAATTAAGGATGATCATTTACTGCATGATTCAAGTTATTCAGTTCTGGAGTTGAAAGGCGACAAGATTGTCAACGTAGATGCTCCGGCACTTAACGCTGTTAACGAACGTTTGCGTGATGACTACATTGTTGATTGCGATTTAGGCGTCCGCCGCTGGAATAAAATTATTGCGGATTCCGGGATAGATTTTAAGTTGAAATTACCGCACCGTGCTTTCCACAGGGGCATTGGACAATTTTCGAAAATTCAGGCTGATCCGCAAGGCAACATAATCACACAAGCCGAATGGGATCGTCTTCATCACGAGTGGCTGCCTACACAGGAAGACAAGGAATATATTCAATCTCTAATGCATCCGGTTACGGAACCAGGCAAAATAGCAGGTTGGATAGCACCGCCTAAAAGTAAATTGAATCGCCAGCCGTTTGAATTTGAGTTTGTACGTTTTAATTGATTCTCGGGTTGAATTTATTGCCACGGTTAAACGTGGATAAAACGGATTTGTTCTTTAATATTAGCCGCTAATAAAGAGAAGCGAGCTTATGTACTTAGTGATTTTTAGACTGCTTAGTGGCTAAAAATCCGATCCAATACACGAAAATCAGAGGCTTGAATTTAAGGAGGAAACATGCAAAAAAACATTGTATCGATCGATACTTCGCAAAGTCCGGCAAAAATTGATTTTTCTCCGGAATTCAATGTAGCAGTTCCGTTCATAGACCGCCATTTGCTGGAAGGCCGCAAAGACAAAGTCATTATCCGTGAAACCGGTGGTGAAGAAGTAACATACGGTCAATTGTCCGAGCGTGTCAATCAGTCAGGAAATGCTCTCAAAAAACTCGGACTGAATTCCGGAGACCGGTTGTTGATGATGGTCAAGGACTCCGCGGAATTTTTCTATTTATTTTGGGGTGCAATTAAGGCCGGTATCGTTCCGGTTCCACTCAATACACTGCTGCGTGCAAAAGATTATGCCTTCATGATTGAGGACTCCGGATGCGCCGCTGTTGTCTATTCTACGGAATTCCGAAATGAAGTAGAACCTGCTCTGGAAATGCTTTCAGTTAAACCGGAAATAGTTTTGCTGACTGAAGGAGAATCCGGATGTTTTCTGGAAAAAATGAATTCTGCAGATTCTGAACTTGAAGCTGCTCCTGCGTCCGCTACTGATGATTGTTTCTGGCTCTATTCTTCCGGAACAACCGGAAGGCCGAAAGGTGCTGTTCACAGTCACCGTGACATGGTTATTAGCAGTCAGTATTACGGTAAAGACACTCTAGGTGTCCGTGAAGACGATATTTGTTTTTCTGCGGCAAAACTCTTTTTTGCTTACGGATTAGGAAACGGTATGACCTTTCCGTTGTGGTCTGGAGCAAGTTGTATTTTGTTTCCAGCACGCCCCACTCCGGACACCACTTTTGAAGTGATTGAACGTTTTAAGCCGACTATTTATTTTGGTGTACCCACGCTTTATGCTGCGCAGTTACAGTCACTCGAAAATTCAGGCAGCGGAAATTCTGCTACTCCGGACTTTTCTTCGCTGCGTGTTTCTGTCTCAGCTGGAGAGGCTTTGCCGGCCGATATTTTCCGGCGTTGGAAAGAGCAGACCGGAACAGTTATTTTGGATGGAATTGGTTCCACGGAAGCTCTGCATATTTTCATTTCAAACCGTGCGGATGATATTAAAGCCGGAAGCAGTGGACGGTTGGTTTTAGGGTATTCTGCAAAAATTATTGCTGAAAATGGAAAACAAGTTCCACAGGGTGAGGAAGGTAGTTTGTTGATACAAGGCGATTCTACGTGTAAATATTATTGGAATAATCCGACCAAAACTGCTGAAACAATCGCAGAAGGCTGGCTCAATACCGGTGATACTTATCATCAGGATGAGGAAGGTTATTTCGTCTACGGCGGACGCAGTGACGACATGATGAAAGTCGGTGGAATCTGGTGTTCGCCTTTTGAAATAGAAGCTAAATTGGTGGAACATCCTAAAGTTTTGGAGGCAGCTGTTGTTGGACGTAAAGACGAGTCCGGATTGGTCAAACCTGAGGCGCATGTGGTGCTAGTAGATGGCACAGAAGCGTCTGAAGATACAACCGGAGAGTTGCTCCAGCTTTGCAAAAGCGGACTCGCTCCTTACAAATATCCACGTTGGTTTCAGTTTCCGGAAGAGTTACCGAAGACTGCAACCGGTAAAATCCAACGTTTTAAACTCCGTTCAATATAAATATTTGCTGCTGATTCACGCAGATAAAACGGAGAGTATTTTATTTTAGACGTCATTCTCAATAAGAATGCAAATATATTGCTTAGTGTTTCTTTGTGCCGTTGGCGGCGGACAAAAATCCGTTTTTATCTGCGTAAATCAGTAGCTTTAACCAAAAGGAAGTAGATGTTAAAAAACGCGTTTATCCCCTACCGGGGTTATTACAGTTCTCCCTTTTCCCGCTGGCAAGGCAGTTTCGCCAATGAAAACGCAATCAAACTCGGTACAGAAACTTCTCGCCGCTGGTTTGAACAAAAACAGTGGGATCCAAAAACCATAGATTATTTGTTTCTTGGCTCAACCGTGCATCAACCACATAGATTTTATGGCGGACCATGGGCTTCAGCGATGATGGGGTTCAGATAATATTCCTGGAGTTCTGATCAGTCAGGCTTGCTCCACCTCTACCATTTCCATTTATCAAGCAGCAATTGGTGTGGAAACTGGAATGTATGAAACCGCGTACTGCCTGATGAGTGACCGCTGTTCCAACGGGCCGCACAGTGTCTGGCCAAATCCGGGCGGTCCTGGAGGACAACTTGTTTCCGAAGACTGGGTGATGGACAATTTTAACCGTGATCCCTGGGCCGGTGGAGCGATGATTCAAACTGCTGAAAATGTAGCCGGAGAAGCAGGAATTAGCCGTGAAGCGTGCGATGCAATTACCCTGCGGCGTTATGCGCAGTATCAGGATGCATTAGCTGATGACCGGGCATTTCAGAAACGTTACATGTTTCCGGTTGAACTGAAAATATCCAGAAAGAAAACCATCACGATCGAAGCTGATGAAGGTGTAACAGAAACCAACGCAGAAGGTTTGGAAAAGCTGAGTCCAGTGATGCCGGACGGCGTACACACTTTCGTTTCACAGACTCATCCTGCTGACGGACAAAGCGCGATTACGGTTACGACCCGTGAAAAAGCCGCAGAACTGAGCGAAGACGCAAATGTCAGCATTCAGGTTATGTCTTATGGTTATGCGCGTACTAAAAAAGCGCACATGGCGATGGCCGTTGCTCCGGCCTCCCAAATGGCACTCGACGGAGCAAACATCAAAGCTGGTGATTTGTCTGCTGTTAAAACACATAATCCATTTGCTTCCAATGCTTTGTATCTGGCAAAGACAATTGGACTGGATGTCGAGACGATGAATAATTACGGAAGCTCGCTGATTTTCGGACATCCGCAAGGTCCGACATTCGCACGTTTAACTATGGAAGGCATCGAAGAATTAGCCCTGAAAGGTGGTGGATATCTGCTGGTAGCAGGTTGTGCCGCCGGTGACACTGCTGCAGCGATTGTTTTGAAAGTCGGATAAAAATCTATTATACGAATAAACAGTTTTGTTTGCTGTTAACTTTTTGACCCTCCCCAATTATAATTCCTGCTAATAAATTACTGATAAAACCCAGCAGTGATTTATTAGCATTTAAGATTGACATTCCGTCAGTTGCTCAATAAGATTCAAATATTTTTGAAATTACGTTGGAAATGCAGTTGAACAGATATCAATGCTGAACTTTCCATGAATAATGGTTGATGATAAATTTAGTAGAATTATTTAACCGGCACATTCAAGAATAGAGAAAAGGAGATTTTATTGTGAAGCAAGAAATAACAGTACCTGAAGAAGTTGGTATGAGCTCGAAACGTTTGGAGCGTATCCGACCTATTATG
>JACNKY010000236.1 GCA_014381795.1 Pseudomonadota bacterium
TTACTTCCTCCACACGTTTTGCTCAAATCATAAGGATTTTTTGTTACACCAAAAACTTTATTAAATGTCTGTGAACCTGCACCGAATTCCGGAGTATTCGTTTTGCCAAGCAAAATCGCGCCGGCTTCCCGTAAACGTTCCACAAGCAATGCGTCTTCTTCAGGAATGAAATCCTCGTAAACAAGTGAACCAAATGTTGTGCGGATGCCTTTTGTCTGCACCAGATCTTTGTGCGCTACCGGTAATCCATGCAGCGGACCTACTTTCTCACCTCGCGCCAGTTTTTCATCCGCTTTACGCGCTTCTTCCATTGCCATTTCCGGCAACAAAGTGACGATGGCATTGACCTGCGGATTGACCTTTTCGATTTGCGCCAGATGCGCTTCCATAGTTTCAACAGCGGAAAGCTCGCCAGAACTAATTTTATGTGCAAGCTCAACTGCAGTCAAAAAACAAAGTGATGTGTCAGTCATTTAGATCTTTTTGTAAAAGGTGAAAAATGTAAACAGGATCTACTTTCTGCTAAGCCTGTCAATAAAAGTCACGCTGATTCTGCTTACAATAAATTCAGTTAGATTTTTCTGTGGATGGACTTGAAGGTAGCTGTTCCCTTTGCCTGCCTAATTCCACGACCAAAGAAAGTGAGAGACACATCAAAGCACTCAAAACCACTCCCCTAAATCCGAAAACTTCTATTTCCTCTACTTCAAGACACACATCCGAAAAAAGTCCTAAAGGGCTGAGAATGCTTTCACTGATCCCGATCACTGGAATTCCGCGTTCGTGAACATTTCCAGCCAATTTTAGCACTTCATTAGCATAGGGAGAAAAACTAATAGCAAGTAAAACATCTCCCTTACGGATAGTTTTCCCCTGTTCGGCAAACATTCCTCCCACACTGTCCAAAAGCATATTAGGTACTCCAAGATGGCTTAAAGCATAAGTCAAATAAGTGCCAATTGGGAAAGATCTACGCTGGGCTGCAATATGTACCACACGTGATTCTAACATAATCGAGGCCGCTTTTTGTAAATCTTCATCTGTTACGGTTTTTCTAAGACTTTGCAGCGCTTGGATTCCACCTTGTATGAAATTCCCAAGATTCGAATTATCGCCTTCCTTTAGTTGGCTCATCTCCAGATTAAGATTCTGCACTCTTTTTTGATATTCGTTCATTCTGCTCACCAGACCCTGCTGAAATACTTTCTGCATTTCACTGAAGCCGCTGAAGCCAAAACTTTTGGCAAACCGAATTAAACTTGAAGGAGGAACTTCCGAGTGTTCCGCAATCACAGCAATTGTTTCCATCCCCATTTCGTTGGGGTGGCTCATGGCATAGCGGTTGATCTGCTGTAAACGGCGGCTCAAGCTGCTGTGACAGCTTACAAGCTCATTTCTTAAATGTTCGTAATCCATGAAATGCCATCCTTTTATCTACGATTAATTAGACATGCTGAGTCTTAACTCTTGCGTGTATAAATCAAATATTTAATTTTCCGGATTAATCGGAAATTAAAATGAATTAAAAACAATTAAAAAACTTGACAAATATTTTTTATGTAGTATATTCCATTTTTGAAACAATATGAAATATTTTTTTCATATTGTTTTTTCCATATTTTTGCGGGACCACATGGACTGCTCAAAGTAGCCATGTTGAATTTATGGAAAATTTTTAACAATAAATTCTTTATCAATTAAAAATAAATTATCAATGGAGATAGTATGAAGAAAGCAATGAAAAACCTATTAGGTGCCATCGCCCTTACGGTGGGCTTAACGTTAGCAACCGGAGTAGCGCAAGCTGCTGGAAATGAGAAGTACATTTTGGTCAGCCATGCTCCAGATTCTGATTCATGGTGGAATACGATCAAGAATGCACTCGCGCTTGCGGGTAAGCAGATGGGGGTCGAAGTGGAATACCGAAATCCACCGACCGGTGACCTTGCTGATATGGCTAGGATCATTGAACAGGCCGCTGCTTCCGGCCCAAACGGCATTATCACCACGCTAGCAGATCCTAATATTCTTGCAGGACCAATCAAAGCTGCTGTAGATTCCGGTGTAGACGTAATAATTATGAACTCCGGAACCCCAGAAATGGCTCGTAAGGTCGGTGCGCTTATGTATGTAGGACAACCAGAATACGACGCAGGCTATGCAGCCGGTCTCCGCGCAAAATCAGATGGTGTGGGTTCATTTCTGTGTGTGAACCATTATGCAACGCAGCCGTCCTCGACAGAACGTTGCCAAGGTTTCGCCGATGGTCTAGGCATTGAATTGGGCAATCAAATGATTGATTCCGGGCAGGATCCTGGTGAAATAAAAAACCGCGTTATGGCCTATCTGTCAGCAAATCCAAACACTGATGCTGTACTGACACTTGGTCCAACATCTGCGGACCCGACACTACTGGCTCTGGAAGAGAACGGAATGGCTGGTGACATCTATTTTGGAACATTTGACCTTGGAGGAGATATCGTTAAAGGTATAAAGTCTGGTGTAATCAAGTGGGGCATCGACCAGCAACCTTTTCTGCAGGCCTACTTGCCTGTTGTGGTTATGGCCAATTACCACCGCTACGGTGTACTGCCAGGAAACAACATCAACTCCGGCCCAGGTTTCGTAACCGCCGACGGATTGGTCAAGATCGAGAAATTTGCGGGAGAATACCGCTAATAACCATTATTAAGGGCGCCTGATTGCGGCGCCCTTTTTATCTCTGCATTCCCTGTGAAATTCTTATAAAAAAGTCTCACATGAGCGACTCAGCTCAGTTAAATCATACTACAGATGAACGTATCAAGGAATTTTCCAAACTGCGCAAGGCATTGATACGTCCAGAACTTGGAGGTATAGTCGGTACGGTAGCCGTCTTTACGTTCTTCCTGCTTTTCGCCTACGACAGTGGCATGTTTAACAGCCGGGGTATTATGAACTGGTCGATTGTTTCTGCACAGTTTGTGATTATAGCGGTTGGTGCAGGACTTTTAATGATCGCTGGTGAGTTCGATCTCTCAGTTGGGTCAATGATAGGCTTTGCTGGAATGATGATCGCAATTTTTTCAGTCACACTTGAGTGGCCTGTCTGGGTGGCGATCCTTGTAACCTTTGCAATGTGCTTAGGGATAGGGGCGCTAAACGGTTTCATTGTTATACGTACTGGACTGCCGAGCTTCATCGTGACGCTAGCTTTTCTTTTCATCCTGCGCGGTCTAACCATCTTTCTACCGCAGGTAATCGTGCGTAAGACAATAATAGGAGGAGTAAAGGATGTGGCTGAGGGTGACTGGCTAGCTGTTCTATTCGACGGCAAGATTCTGACCGGGCTTTTTTCTTGGCTTGGAGAAGAAGGTCTTATTGCTACATTCGAGCGCGGCACGCGAGCAGGACAACCTATAGTCAGTGGAGTCCCGATGTTGATCGTCTGGGCAATTGTTCTAATGTTGTTTGGTCATTTTCTCCTGACCCGTACACAGTTCGGAAATTGGATATTTGCCGCGGGTGGTGATGCGGAAGCAGCACGAAATTCTGGCGTGCCTGTCAACAAGGTTAAGGTCCTAATGTTTATGATGACCGCCTTCTGCGCAGCAGTGTTCGCCACATGTCAGGTGATGGAATTTGGCTCAGCCGGTGCAGATCGTGGCTTATTGAAAGAATTCGAAGCTATCATCGCCGTTGTGATCGGCGGCGCGCTTCTGACCGGTGGCTACGGTTCGGTCATCGGTGCAGCGTTAGGAGCGCTTATCTTTGGTGTTGTTCAACAGGGATTATTCTTCGCAAATGTTGAAAGCTCACTTTTCCGTGTGTTCCTAGGGGTGATACTTCTCTTTGCAGTCATCCTTAACACCTACATACGCCGTATCATCACTGGGGAGAGATAAGATGAATCAAGAGGAAAGACCCATCATCCAGATGCACAATATAGAGATGCATTTCGGTTCTGTCATTGCCCTTTCAGGAGTTTCTATTGATTTATTTAGTGGTGAATGCCACTGCCTTCTAGGAGATAACGGTGCTGGAAAGTCGACATTCATCAAGACTATGTCCGGGGTATATAAACCGACACATGGCGATATCCTGTTTGAAGGCAAACCGATGCATTTCGACGATCCCAGAAACGCGATTAAAGCTGGAATAGCAACAGTTCATCAGCATCTTGCAATGATCCCACTGATGTCAGTCAGTCGTAATTTTTTCATGGGAAACGAACCAATTAAAAAGGTTGGTCCACTGAAGCTTTTTGATCTTGATTATGCTAACCGAGTGACCATGGAAGAGATGCACAAGATGGGCATTAACCTGCGAGGCCCCGATCAGGCAGTTGGAACTTTGTCAGGGGGCGAACGCCAGACCGTTGCAATTGCCCGGGCAGTTTATTTCGGAGCCAAGGTACTGATATTAGATGAACCGACCTCTTCACTTGGGGTCCGTCAAACCGCTAACGTGCTAATGACCATTGACAAGGTGCGTAAACAGGGTATTGCAGTAGTCTTCATAACACACAATGTACGCCATGCTTTTCCAGTTGGAGATCAATTTACAATACTAAACCGAGGCCATAGCATGGGAACTTACCGTAAGAGCGAAATCGACCAGAATTCATTAATGACAATGATGGCTGGCGGGGAGGAAATTCAGGATCTCGAGGCGACAATCCAGGGTGAAAAATAATTTCAAGCTAGAGTACCAATCATAACAAAATAATAAAAAATATTTTTTATTAACAACTCAGTTAAATTGTGCTGCCATAACTGTCATCTTATTTTCTCTGTGTGTTCGCATGAATCTCATTTGGGGACTATAATTTTTTAACAGTCGAAATAAATTTTCGCTGATGAGGACAATTGTATCCTTGCTGTAATCAAATACACACACTAAAAAAATTCTTAACAACTCTCCAAACCTACTGTTTGTGGGTAATCAAATTTTTACCGCTTGAATCCACTGCAGGAATTTATTATAACGGATTGAAAGTGATAAAGATCACTGTGCAGAAATTATTGCTGTGCACGACGGTAATGTTAGGATGATTTCAAGAGGCTATAGCTTTGTAAATGAACCCAACGGATGTTAATTTTTCAACGCCGTGCCCGAGATATAGTGTGTTTTTCTTTTCAATAATGTCTCAGAATATTAATTGACCATTCAGCAACAATTAATAATAACTAAAACCAGAGAAAGATAATGAGAAATATTCGTCTCACAATGGCCCAAGCTTTGTTACGTTTTCTGGATGCTCAATATGTAGAACTTGACGGTACTGAACACAAATTCGTCCATGGAGTGATGGGTATTTTTGG
>JACNKY010000298.1 GCA_014381795.1 Pseudomonadota bacterium
AGCAATTCCTTCCTGAGCTTTGATCTGCTGCAAAACCACATTTTCAGTAGCAATCGCCGCATGATCAGTTCCCGGCAACCAAAGTGCTTCGTGTCCGTCCATCCGCTGCCAGCGGATAAAAATATCTTCCAGAACCAGCATCACCGCGTGTCCTACATGCAGTTGTCCTGTAGCATTCGGCGGAGGCATTGAAATTGTGAAAGCCGGTTTTTCGGAATTCGCATCCGCACGGAAAGCACCACTAGATTCCCACTGCTCTGCAATTTGTTTCTCAAATGCTTGAGGATCGTAGGCTTTTGCTAATGAGGTCATTTGTGTTTGGTTCAGAATGGAATTTAGGATTGATAATTGAGAAGCTGCAACTCTAAAATAAATTAAATATTCGTGCAGCTCAAGTTATGAAAATCAGGCCAATTCCAGTACCTTCCTATTACCATGCCGAGCGGTAGTTCAGGCGATTTTTTTGGCAATTCCATGGCACTTTTTAAATTTTTTCCCACTCCCGCAAGGGCATGGTTCGTTACGCCCTGCAGTGGGCTGGGCACGAACAGGTTGTGGTTTTTTCTTTTTTTCTTTTTCCTTGGAATGTTTTTCAACTTCTCCATGGATGAATTCCACATCTTGCAACAGCGGTGTTGGTTCACGTTCAGCCAAAGGGTGTGCTATCGTTAATTTGTAAAATGTGCTGATTGCTTCCAGATCAATCCTGTTCATTAAATCTGAAAACATTTCAAATGCCTGTTTTCTATATTCGTCGAGGGGTTTTTTCTGTGCATAACCAACCAGACCGATACCTTCACGCAGATGGTCCATGGACAGCAAATGATCCTTCCAGAGGTTATCGTTGACCTTTAACAAAACCTGCCGTTCCAGATCAAGAATCATCTTGGTTAAAAGCTCTTTACGCTCTTCCGTGCTAACTTGCTGTTCAAAATTAAATTCTGCAACTTTGCTGAAAAAATCAATTTTTTCTTTGTAGAGGTCTTCAATCCAAGTGTAAAATTTTTCTGCATGTTCATCCGTTTTTAGTTCTTCTTCAAACCATTTGTCGTTCGGCACCCTGGCAAAAACGCCTTCAAAAGCACGATTAAAACCCTGAACATCCCACTGATCCTCGTACTTGTCAGCACAATGTTGATCCATCATCCGGTCAACTATGCCATCGCACATTTCCAAAATAAGGTTCTGTACACCATCGCCTAGAATTTCACGACGCCGGCCGTAGATGATGGAACGCTGCTTTTCCATCACATCATCGTATTCCAGCACATGCTTGCGGATGTCAAAGTGATATCCCTCTACCTTTCTCTGAGCGTTGCCAATGGCCTTGGTGATGAAGACATGTTCTATCGGTTCGTCTTCTTCAATGTTCAGTTTGTCCATCAGTTTTGAAATACGCTCTCCACCAAAAATCCGCAATAAATCGTCCTCCAGTGAAAGCAGAAATTGTGAAGCTCCTGGATCACCTTGCCGCCCCGAACGTCCGCGAAACTGATTGTCGATCCGGCGACTGTCATGCCTACCTGTACCGAGCACAAACAATCCTCCGACTTTAAGCGTTTCCGGAGAAGGTTTAATATCTGTACCGCGTCCCGCCATGTTTGTCGCAATCGTTACTGCACCAAATTGACCTGCAATTGAAATAATTTCTGCTTCACGTTCATGGTGTTTTGCGTTAAGAACTTCGTGAGCAATGCCTTTTTGCTTGAGTAGTTTACTGATTGATTCAGAAACTTCTATCGAAACTGTGCCGACCAAAACCGGTTGACCTTTCTGATTCAGTTCACTGATACGCTCTACCGTTGCCCGATATTTTGCGTCCACAGTTTTGAAAACCACATCCGAAAGATCTTTACGTGCCAGAGGTTTGTTGGTCGGAACAACAACAACACCTAGATTATAAATTTTCTTAAATTCATTCTTTTCCGTTTCCGCTGTTCCTGTCATTCCGGAAAGTTTGCTGTAAAGCCGGAAATAATTTTGGAAAGTAATTGTCGCAAGTGTCTGATTTTCACGTTCAACCGTTACGCCTTCCTTTGCTTCGAGGGCTTGATGCAGTCCGTCACTGAAACGTCGTCCCGGCATCAAACGGCCGGTAAACTCATCAACGATAATTACCTGGCCTTCCTGAACTACATAATCGACATCCTTATTGAACATGTAGTGGGCTTTCAAAGCCTGATTAACATGGTGCAGAATTTCCATGTTTTCATAATCAAACAGACTCGTATCCTTAACCAGCAAATCCTGTAGGCGCTCCTCGATTTTGACTGAACCCTGATCGGTCAGGTTGATGCTGCGTGCTCTTTCATCAAGCGCAAAGTCGCCGTCACGTACAATATCATGGTCTTCCAGCTCTTCCAGATTATCTGCGATATTATGCATTTGATCCTGCTGAAGTTTACCGACTTCCTCCTTGCGGATTTCACGACTGAGGCCGTAAACAAATTTATTTATTTGATGATATTTATCAATGTTATCTTCAGTAGGGCCACTGATGATCAAAGGGGTACGTGCTTCATCAACAAGGATACTGTCCACCTCATCTACCACAGCAAAATTAAAATCACGCTGAACATAATCCTCAAGAGAGAATTTCATGTTGTCGCGTAAATAATCAAAACCGAATTCGTTGTTTGTACCATATGTAATGTCTGCAGCATAAGCATCACGGCGGCCTTCATCATAAATTCCGTGCTGAATCAAACCAACCTTTAAACCAAGAAATTCAAAGATCTGTCCCATCCACTGACTGTCACGTTTCGCCAGATAGTCATTCGGTGTAATGATGTGCACACCTTTTCCACCAAGAGCATTCAGATAAACCGGACAGGTTGAGGACAAAGTTTTACCTTCTCCTGTCGCCATTTCCGCGATGTTTCCGTGATGTAGAGCCAGGCCTCCCAGCAACTGGACGTCATAGTGACGCTCACCTATTACCCGTTGTGAGGCTTCCCTCACGAGGGCAAATGCTTCCGGGATCAAGTCATCCAGTGCTTCGTCTGCGTTCAGTCTTGCTTGAAATTCCGCTGTTTTTACAGGAAAATCCTCATCCGCCAAAGCCTTTACTTCAGCTTCTTGCGCATTTATTTTTTCTACTACTTTTTGGTAAGACTTTAGTGTTTTTGTATTTTCGTCACCAAATATTTTTTTAACGTTTTTCCACATAATTTCCTTGTACCGCTTACGGTAGGGTGAGGACGGTTGGCTGAAGGTGAGAGTGCAAGTTGATTGTGGGCAGCATTTTTTGTTGTGTGCTTTACCCGTTGAGATCATCAGTCCAACTAAAATCCGGTAGTGCAATTGTAGCAAAACCGGCTTTCCGGGTCAAGAACTACGAAGTCCGAACAACTACTAACAGCTGAACAATAACTTGCAATTCCGAGGGTTTAGCTTATCTTCAATTCAGCTTAATATTTTTTTGAGATGCTTGACTTATGCGTGTTTATTTACTGTTTTTGCTTGTGCTGCCTGCACTGCTGGGTGGCTGTTATCCGAAATCACTTAATTACAGCCCTGGTTGGGGAACACGCACGATTGAAGGTACTGTGCTGGAAGAAAATGCTAAAGTGCTGGAATCACAGCCCTTCATCATAGTTCTTGAATACTATTCAAACTTTGTTAAATTTGAAAACGAATCACCGCTTTATGCGCCAAAGGCACGAGTGGTTTTTCCGGACAAGAAGGGTAATTTTCGCATCAACTTTGACCTTAAAGCAACTGCCATAGATTTGACTTTTGTAGCTTCAGCTTACAGCATGCAGCGTTTCCGCTTTCGAAGACAACTCGGAGTTGGTGAATTACGTTATGACGCAAGCTTGCCACGCAGTGAGGTTTGGCAGCATGAATTCATTCTGCAGATAGCGCCATTTTTGGAAAATTTCATCCTAGAACAACGTTATAAAATGCCGGATTCACAACAGTTGTTTCTTGGAAATTGGCTTGCAGAGGAACGCAGGAGATTTGCTGAGGAAAAAGGAAATTAAAAAAACTCACGCAAAAAAAGTTCGGATACTACTCTCATCGTGAAATGCATAAAAGACTTCATTCAAAGCAGCAGTTTTTCCGACCTCAACGTGACCTTCCGAATCTAGACTAATCAAACCGTACAAGTAGTTGAAGCTATTGCTCTCACGCATGGTTACTGCCACTGCGTCATGCAGAGGCATACCATCGTCAACACGGGTTACGATTCTGGCCGCAGCTGCCTGTTGAGTGATTTGTTCTCCGATGCCTGTACAGGAAACCCCGGCTTTTGTAGAAGCATATGTTCCGGCTACCGTAGGGCAGTCACTGACTCGTCCGGGGATTTCACAGCCAATTCCACCGGTTGAAGTACCAGCAAAAATGCGTCCTTCTTTGTCAAGCGCGACTGCTCCGACTGTCCCGTGTTTTCCGGAACAACGTTTTTCGTACTCCTCCAAGCGTTCCGGAGTAACCGGATCATATTCCGCCATTCCGTGTCTGCGGCAAAAATCTGTTGCTTGATCAGCGCTAAGAACAGTGTGTTCTTCTTTTGAGAGTAAGGCTGCAGCTTCAATTGGATTACGGATATTTTGCACATTAATAACGCCCGAAAAGCGATTATTAGTCCCGTCCATCAAGGCGGAACTCATCCGCACCTGTCCGTCAGACTGCAGCTTGGATCCAGTTCCTGCGTTAAAAATAGGATCATCCTCCAGCATCCGGATTGCGTGACGTACAGTTTCTTCAGCCGTACCTTTTTGCAGCAAAGCAAATGACTCCTCCCAGATCTTACAAAGGGAGTCGTGCATTACCTGCGCTTCTGCAAGTTTGCCTTCAAGACTTCCGGCACCGCCGTGGATGATTAACTGCTCCATGTTTATTTATGTGTTACGTCCAACCATTACAAAAGCAGACCAGTAATATGGTGCACTCCATTGTACATCGTCCAGCATTTCCAGACGAGCTTCTCGCATCGCCTGACGCGCGGACATACCGGCCAGAAATTTATCGTAAAATTTGGTCATCAACAGTTGCGTTCCCGCATCACTGACTTCCCAGAATGAATTAATAACATTCCTCACCCCTGCTTCCTGAAACGAGCGGCGCAGACCATATACACCTTCACCTTCGTGTATTTCACCAAGACCGGTTTCGCAGGCGGAAAGCACGACCAATTGCGTGCCGGCTAAATCCAGACTCAAAACTTCCATGGCGGTTAACACTCCATCATTGTCTGTGTCAATTTCACCTAGCATTGAAGCGTTTGCGTTCAAACCCGCGAAAGCAAGTCCTGCACGCAGCAAAGGATTATCTGCAGGTGGTGGAACACTGCTA
>JACNKY010000379.1 GCA_014381795.1 Pseudomonadota bacterium
GACTGTTTACCAACGTACTCATCTGCATGCGCTAATCTAGTTGACCTTAAAATAGCTGCCGACTGAGGATATTTCTGTGAAAGTAAAGCTATTACCTGCTCGGCAGTACTGTCTTTTTTTACTTCAAGCAAAAGCGGTTCTGCTGAGATTGTTTCCGCTAGTACTGCGTAAAATATTAAATTAATCTGCACGAATCTATGAATTATTGAAAATTAAGTCAAACAAAATAAAACACCAGACTACTGCCATGTTGACTGCCGACATAAAAACTGCCGCGCTTCCTGCGTCCTTAGCTCTTCCGGATAAAGGATGATGTTCTGTTGAAATACGATTCACAACGGCTTCAATTCCGGTATTGAGTAATTCTACTATTAACAGCAAAAAAACTGAACTGATCAACATAATCCTGAAAATCAGCGAAACAGGTAAAAGCAGAGCAGTTGGGATTAATACCGCGGACAGCGTTAATTCAATCCGGAAAGCCATTTCATGGTGCCATGTATCACGTAAGCCTTGCAAGCTAAAGCCAAAGGCTTTCCACAAGTGATGTAAAGCTTTCATAGCATTAAACCTCAAGCCCTTAAAGTTGCCTGAAATTCATGCTGCAGACGCTTGATAATTTTGTTGCGAACCTTACCCACCTCTTTATCAGTAAGTGTCCTGTCTGTTGCCTGAAAAGTGAGGGAATATGCTAAACTGCGTTTTCCTTCATCAACCTGTTCTCCTTCATAAACATCAAAGAGAGTTACCCTGCGTAGTAAAGGTTTTCCACTTTGAAGAATTAGCGGTGTAACCTCTTCTACCGGTAAATTTGCGTCCATCACAAATGCCAGATCTTCAAAAATTGGTGTGTAGTTAGAAATAAAATCCATCTGATGGTCTTCAACTGCAAGTTTAAAGATCATGTCCAAATCCAGCTCCGCAATACAAACAGGTTGATCAGGCAGTTCAAATAAAGCGCTAATTTTTGGATGTAATTCTCCTGCAAATCCTAATACATTTCCGTTCAGCAATATCTGTACACAACGACCGGGATGGCATGGTAGTTCCTTTGACTTTTTCCACTCAATTCCGTCAAGATGCAATGCTCCTAGAAATTGTTCCAAAACTCCTTTCAGGTCAAAAAAATCATAGTTGTCTTCTGACTGCTCCAGCCATGATTGAGTTTCACGACTGCCGCTCATCAATAAAGATAGACGCTGCGGTTCATCCGGAAGTTTGTTTACTTGATGAGGATGAAACACACTGCCGACCTCAAATGTTACCACTTTAGCTAAAAAACGTAAATTAGCGCGGGCAGTACTTAATGCACCTGGAAGAAGTGAACGTCGCAGGTGACTTCTTTCCTGGGAGAGTGGGTTTTTCAAAGGCACAAATTTTGACAGATCGATGTCTTTTTCCAATCGTAAACGTGCCTCGTCCATTGGATTCATCATGGAATAGGTGATAATCTCGTCCATTCCGGAAGCAACCAGGATATCCCGGACTCGTTCAGTAGCATCCAGTTTTTGATTAATGTGCTGCGGAGGAAGAACGTCATTGAGCAAAGTTGACGGAAGATTTTCATATCCGTAAATCCTGACAATTTCTTCCACTAAATCTGCAGGAATATTGATGTCCATCCTGTGACTTGGGACTTCAATCTTTAAAATGTTTTCTCCTGTAACTTTAAATTCCAGTGAAGTCAATATTTCCGTAATTTGTGCTGTAGAGATTTTTATACCCAGTAGATGTTCCACATAAGCCGGATCAAGTTCTATAGAAATAATTTCTTGAGGCTCTGGATACAAATCTCCGGCAATCGTCTCCAGAGTTCCGCAAGCATGTTCAACCATCAATTGCGCGGCGCGTAAGGCTGCCTGTAATGTGCCTTCCGGATCAACCTGTTTACCGAATCTTTCGCTGGCCTCAGTTCTTAATTTAAGTACCTGTGAGGTGCGCCTGTTATTAAGAAATTCGAAATTTGCGGATTCCAGCAAAATATTTGTTGTAGTATCAGAGACCTCTGAGTCACTGCCACCCATGACTCCGGCAATTGCGATCAGTCCGGAATTGTCTGTAATCATGAGCATATCGTCATCTAATTTTCGTTCAACATCATCCAGTGTGAGCAGAGTTTCACCTTTTTTGGCACGCCGCACAATTATTTTTGGTGTTTGCCCCTTGGCTCGATCAATAAGTTTGTCATGGTCAAAGGCGTGTAAGGGTTGTCCCAGTTCCAGCATCACGTAATTAGTGATGTCTACAATGTTGTTGATTGGCCGCATTCCAACCCGCAGTAAACGCTGTTGCATCCAGAACGGTGAGGGACCAATTTTAACATTTCTGATTAACAACGCGGAATAGCGCGGACAAATATCTGGATCTTGTATTTCCAATTCAACAAACGGCGGTTGTGTCTCTACCTCAAGCTTTGCGACATCCGGCAAAATACTTTTAACTAATTTCGTTCCTGTCAGTGCAGAAATTTCACGGGCAACACCTAACATTGAAAGTAGATGACTGAATCCGCCTTTGATATCAAAATGCAGGGTAGTGTCACCTAAATAGTCTTCCAGCAGTTTCCCGACTGGAGCATCTTCAGGAAGAATCAGGATTCCTTCATGTTCTTCACTGAGTCCTAATTCCAACTCTGAGCAGAGCATACCTTCCGAAGCAATCCCACGGATTTTTGCAGGTTTGAGTTTTTTAAGTGGATGATCTTCATGGTAGGCATCTACCAACATTGCACCTGTAAGGGCCAAAGCAACTTTTGGTGCAGGTTCCGGAAAATTTATTGCCATTTCCTGAATGTTTGGTGCACCCGTAACGAGTGTAATGGGTTTGTCTGCGCCAAAATCCACATCAACTAAATTTAACGCATCCGCGTTTGGATGTTTACGTATTTTAGTAACCTGTCCAACAACACAATATTCACCCCAGTTTTCACCAATTTTTTCAATTAATTCAACCTCTAGACCTGCGGTGGTGAGGCGTTCAGCAAGCGCACTTGGCGGCATGCTCAGTTCAACAAAATCTTGCAGCCAACTCAGCGGCGTTTGCAATGCCATAAAAAATTCCTTAAAAACGTGTAAAAAAGGAGGATTAATGTCTGAAAAATGATGAATAATTTATAGTTTCACTGTCCATGAAACAAAAATAATCAAGTCAACATTTTCAGGAGAAACGGAGGGAAATGCAAGTCAGATCAGCAAAAACCGCTTATTTGCATTTAAGCCGAAGTTCTTTGAATTTTGCGGCATTTCTGGCCCAGATATTTTTGCTGCTCAATTTGTTGCTGTACACACCTTTTTTTTTGAGCTTTCTTAGGTGTAATTTTTCACCGGGACTGAGTGTCAGTTTCAAACGTAATTTTGACCAGACATTTTGATTCAGCAATGCTTCCTGCTCAAGAGTCATGACGCGGTTAATTTTTAAATTATTAATCTTCCCTTCTACCAGACTACGGCATTTTGTTTTGCTGTATTCTTTGATGAACAAGCGGTCGGTGGCATATTCCTGCGCTTCAGTAGAAGTTGCTGTTGTTAAAATAAACAATAAAATAACTGATAGTTTAGTGATTGTAAAAAAAGAAGTTCGCATTTGTTTACTTAAAAAAATTTTTGTAAATACAATGTCGGATCATAAAAATAATTTTCTTTTTTATTTCCTCAAGTTTTTCTGCATTACTGCCGATATACAGAGCAGATTGAGAGTTGCTTATTGTGCTCTTCTCAGTTTAAGCAAATTTAACACCCTGAGCCTCAGTTCAAGCAAATCTCCTGAGTTATCACTCTAAGATACAAACGGGCCAGCGTATTTTCTACTTTAACAAGTACTTGACGAGCGTGAACAAATGACACAAACAGAAGAAAAAATAGAAAATTTTACCTATGCAGTTGGTGTAGATCTTAGTAATCAATTTGAGAGGCAAGTCTCAAGAACGATCAAGGAATTGATGGATTCATTGGAGCATCGTTTAATTGATGACGAAACTAAGGTTGACTATGCGACTCATGTTTTTGCCAAAGCGCTTGACGAAATGGTAGATTTTTTGGAAACACCAAAATTGCTCAACTGAGATGCATTAATTTACGGTTATCTCAGTCAATATTTAATTGCAATAGATTTTGAAAGATGATGAGATGAAGTATTTATCTTGATGGTTATTAGTCTTTTAAAATATTTTTTGTGGCTGATAAATAGATAAACTTTAAATGAGCTCAACAGATTTCCCTCTCGACAGCAAGCCCCCTTTTGATTATCATCAGGAAAAGCACTTCGTTAAAATACCTCTGAATTGTGGCGATTGGCCAAGAAAAACGTTTCTTAGGCTAATGATGAATTTGTTTCTCAGAGTAAGTTTTAGGGGTCTAAATGTGTATTCATCATTATTTTTCTTCATTTTTTCCTATGCCTTCTGCTGATAATTTGTAACTCATTGCAAAACAAATCTGTCCTACCTTTTCATCCTTCTAATCTAATTACATGAACATAATCCATATTTACGAAACTACCTAAGTTTCATTAATGTTTTTTATGGTTGCCTTTCTAATTAGTTACTGATAAGCTCTGAATATGGCCCGATCTAACCATTGCCAAACGGTTTTACATCTCCTTTAAAAAATAAGATATTGAAAGTCTTTAAATTGATAATGTAGTTTATTTCAGAACTTTTCAAGAGACTTATTTTCATGTGAGTCAGGGCCTTGGTTAAGGGCATTTTTTGCAATACCTGTGTTGATTTAGATGGTATTGTTCTTAAAGTGTTAAACTTAGTATAAGAATGTAATTTGTAAACTAAGTTCGCATTGAAAATAGTCATGTTTTGGAATAATTCAGTATGTAATTGCAGACTGATTTATATTCCTTGACTTTAAATTACTTAACTTAATAATAGGAGACAAGATGGCCGAAGTACAAGGTCCACCTGCAGGTGGAGAAATGGATGGCATAGGTGCTGCTGCGAGTCAGGCATATGGAGAAGCTTTAGAAGGTGGGGCATCACCCCAAGAGGCTTTTGAAGCTGCCGGAAATGCAGCTCAAGAAGTAGCGACAGAAATGGGAATACCTCAGGAAGAGTTCGATCAGGGGTTTGAAGCTGCTTCCGGCGGTTTTGAGGATGCTATGGCTGATGGCGCATCACCCGCAGAAGCTTTTGGGTCTGCAATGGAAGCTGCTAATGAAGCTACAGACCCTGGTACAGATATGGGACCTCCTCCTGAAGACCACAACCCTCCATCAGGTGATATGGCCGATGTACGTGGTGATATGGCTGGTGTACAAGGAGATGTCTCAGGAGTATCCGGAGATGTGT
>JACNKY010000380.1 GCA_014381795.1 Pseudomonadota bacterium
AGTTGCGTTCGGCATGACAATCGGTGCGGTTCCGTCTAAACGTATCCCGGAAGTGGGGGACAGGATGACGGATCACTATGTACGTTCTCGTAAACAGGGTGAAATAGTTTGCGATTTTATTGCACGAATCGGCAAAAAAGAGTTGCGATCACTGATTGAAAACCTGATGAAAAATGCTCCGACTTTTGAGGAAAATCCGGATTTCTATCGTGACTGGGGCGATCCCCGTGAATTTACGATGCTCGACCGTGGTATTGGAGAGTGTGCCGGAGAAGTGATTTCATCTTCACAATTCGATCTGGCGGATGCTGAGCGGGAAGTCTTTGAAGCGCAGTTGGAACTGGAAAAGAAAAATTATGCAGAAGCTGACGCACTGGCTTATCGTAGCATGGTCGGCGCTTCACGTGCTTTGGTTAAACAACAGTACTATGATATTCCCGAACCTCCGGAAATCGTAGTTGAAGAATTTACACACCGCTTTTTGGACACAGAGTTATTTTACGATAAATACGCAAAAGGTAAATTTGCACGCTATCTGCTGCAGCGGCATCAACAAGGACCGGTTCACGCTGATGCGGATTCTGTTCATCAACTGATAGATCAAGCACAGTTGTTCATTGACGCGGCCTATGCCTGCTACGCCCGTTGCGCCGTCGAATAAACTGTCTTATGAAGCATTGCCCAGGATTCCGCCTAATTCAACAGGAATGCGGAAAAAACAGATGTTAATTCCCGGTGATTCTGTGCTTAAACAAACAACACTTTTTGGAGTATTTTATGGAACTGCAACGACTCAGCGTTAAATTACTCGCTGAAGAAACGAATATTAACGCAACTGAATTTGTGCCAGTCTTTCATTCGTGGATTCGTAATAAAAAACTGAAAGACCATTTAATGATTGATGTGGCCGACTATAATCATGTTCCTGAAGGTCCCGGAACTTTATTGGTAACTCATGAGGGAAATTATTCTCTGGCAAGTGATGATGGAAAATTGTCTCTGCTTTATCAGCGTAAACGTTTTCAGGAGGGTACAATCTCAGTGCGACTGAATACCGCTTTGAAGGCTGTATTGAATGCTGCGGAATTTTTAGAACAGGAAGCGGAATTTAAGGGTCGGCTTAGTTTTGAGCGGAAACGTTTTTGGGTGATTTCAAATGACCGCCTTAATCTCCCGAATACTGAACAAGCCTTTGAGCAGCTTCGACCTGCTTTCGCCGAAATTGTAGAAGAATTTTTTGCTCATGATCATTTCAATCTCAGCCGTCATGGAGAAAGGAAAGAACCGCTGAGTATCCTCGTTGAGTCAAATGTTTTAAATTGACACCCCTCCAATCTTAAGCGCTTTGAAAGCACCTGTTTCCGGGATTTTTTCATCATATCCCGGAAATTTGCTGCAGTTATAAAAGAAGCCGCCTTAGAAAATTCACAGAATAAGTTCTTGCGTTTAGCATACAAAACGTTCCTGATTTTTGAAATCTTCCTTAATATTATTAGATTACTTCTTTTTAAAAATGCGTGATGGTCAAAAAGGAGGTGTCTATTTGAGATTGTTTTATTAAAATTTTATGTAAAACTACTGGTGAAACAGTCTATTTTGTTGGTATAGTAGGAACATTTCAAGTAACAAAATAATAATCTATTTTTAAAATAATGAATTTATTAAGAAAGGATGCTTAGTGTCTATCCATGGAGCGGAGGGCCTTCAACGCGGATATATCGTGCCGATCGGCGGTGCAGAGGAAAAACTAAAAAAACCGATAATCTTACAAAAGTTCGCTGAACTCTGCGGAGGCAAAAACGCCCGGATTGCCATCATTCCTACAGCATCCAAACTCAAAGAAACAGGGCAACATTACATCGATATTTTCCGCGAACTCGGCGTTGATCATTGTACCAGACTACCTATTGAAGAACGTGCGGACAGCGAACGCGAAGATTATCTGCGTGAGTTAAAAGAAGCGAATGGTATTTTTATTACAGGAGGAAATCAGTTGCGTCTTTCGACTATAATGGGTGGTACTTCTGTAGCACAGATGATACGCCGTAGAAACGCGGATGGAGTCCATTTTGCTGGAACCTCCGCAGGCGCAGCTTTTGTTCCGGAACACATGATAGCAGGTGGGAAAAACAGCCCTACTCCCCACGAGGGAGGTGTTACTTTTGCTCCCGGGCTTGGATTAACAAACCGGATAGTGGTAGATCAGCATTTCCGACAACGTGACCGTTTAGGACGTCTGCTGTCCGCGGTGGCCTACAATCCGTTTGTTTCCGGAATAGGCATTGACGAAAACACCGCCGCTTTTATTGATCCGGATGGAATGCTTGAGGTGATAGGTACAGGTTCAATTACTGTAGTTGATCCCAGCGAATTATCTCATTCTTCAATGGGTTCTAAAAGCAGGGGTACCCCCATCAATTTGACAAATTTACGATTACATCTTTTAAGCGCTGGTGCAAAATACGATATTAACACAAGACAGGTTTTTCTGGACTGAGGCAGACTGACTCAAAACCATCACCGATGCATAGAGAACATGGAGAAGAAAAATAAATATCTTCCTCTATCTTATTAAGATTCTGTGCTATTATTTTTTTGTGCTTTTCGACTTTTTCCTAGATCATCTTTTCTGTCACTCTTCTTCTTAGCTCAATGAGGTTACATGAAAATCATCTCCACCAATGTTTATCAAGGCCCTAATCTGTATGCGCATTTTCCGGTAATCCGGCACGTGTTGGATTTAGGCATACTTGAAGAGTGGCCCTCCGCAAAAATTGGTCAGCCATTTGTCGATCAACTCGTCGAGACTCTGCCCGGACTTGAAGAACACGGTTGCTCATACCGTAAATCCGGAGGTTTCATCCGCAGGATGCGTGAAGACGAAGGCACCTGGATGGGGCACATCATGGAGCACGTTGCCATTGAACTGCAATGCATTGCAGGTTCCGATGTGACTTTTGGACGTACACGGTCCACTGGAACACACGCTGAGTACAACATGGTTTTCCAGTACATGCAGCGCGATGTAGGTCTAAAAGCCGCTGAGTTGGCGTTGACTCTACTACTGAATCTTCTGCCGGAAGAACTCAGCAAGCAAATCGAAACCGTGCCTTCTGCGGATTTTAATTTTGAAGAGGAACGTGACGCTTTCATCAGTTTTTCGCAACGTCATGAATTCGGTCCTAGCACAGGCTCCTTGGTCAATGCGGCAAAAGAACGTGATATCTCTTACCTGCGGCTCAACCGCTACAGTCTGGTTCAGTTTGGTCACGGAAAATATCAACGCAGAATTCAGGCAACGATCACCAGTGAAACAAGGCAAATTGCGGTCGGCATTGCCGGTGACAAAGAAGAAACTCACACCATCCTCTATGATCTTGGACTGCCTACAACTACTCAGCAGATTGCCTATAATGAAGAAGAAGCACTCCAGCAGGCGCATAAAATCGGCTTCCCGGTGGTTCTCAAACCATTAGACGGCAACCACGGACGTGGAGTGTCGATCAATCTCACTAGTGATGAACAGGTAGTGGTAGCGTTTAATGAGGCTCAATCTCAAAGTACCAATAAAGCAACTATAGTTGAAAATTACGTGACGGGTCTTGACCATCGAATGTTGGTAGTAAATGGAGAATTGGTAGCGGTGTCCAAGCGTGTTCCGGGACATGTCGTGGGTGACGGTAAAAATACAATTGAGGAACTTGTAGAAATAGTAAACAGTGATCCCCGCCGTGGAATTGGCCATGAAAAAGTACTAACCCGCCTCAAATTTGACGAACAGGCCGAGCGTCTGTTAAGTGAAACAGATAAAACCCATGAAACTGTGTTGGCCAAAGATGAAATTTTTTATCTTTGTGCAGCAGGAAATCTTTCGATGGGAGGAACCGCGATTGACATGACTGATGTGGTTCACCCTGATAATCGTGAAATGGCGGTGCGAGCCATTAAGTCTATCGGACTGGATGTAGGCGGGGTTGATTTTCTGACAGACGACATCACTCAATCCTACAAGGATATCGGTGGGGCAATTGTTGAGGTGAATGCTGCACCGGGATTCCGGATGCATGTTGCTCCGAGTGAAGGCAAGCCGCGTGATGTTGCAGCCTCGGTGATGGATATGCTTTTTCCTCCCGGTACTCCAAGTCAAATTCCAATTGCCGGAATTACCGGAACGAACGGGAAGACAACAACTTCACGGATGCTTTCTCATATCCTAAAAACCAGTGGACATATTGTCGGCATGACCTCAACAGACGGAGTTTATATCGACGGACACCTGACTGTAAAAGGTGACATGACCGGGCCTGTATCAGCGCAAATGGTGCTCCGTGATCCTTCAGTGGATGTGGCGGTAATGGAAGTCGCGCGAGGCGGCATGCTACGTACAGGAATTGGCTTTCGCAATTGTGATGTTGCCGCCTGCCTCAATGTCTCAGGTGATCATCTTGGACTTCGAGGAATAGATACTGTGGTGCAACTGGCACGTATTAAGCGGATTCTCATTGAAATTGCCACTGATACCGCTGTGCTCAACGCAGACGATAACCTTTGTCTGGAAATGGCAAATCACACAAAAGCAGAAAACATTTGTTACATCACACTCGCAGACAATCATCCTCTGGTACGTGAACATATCCGCGCAGAAGGCAGAGCAGTTGTGCTGGAAAAAGGGCTCAATGGTGACATGATCACCATGTACGACAAGGGCTCGCATATACCTCTGCTCTGGACACACTTGATCCCTGCTACTTTGGAAGGAAAAGCGGTTCACAACGTACAAAATGCAATGTTCGCCGCAGCACTTGCTTACAGCATGGGGAAGCCGCTGGTTGACATCCGTCATGGGCTGCGCACCTTTAATACTACATTTTTCCAAGCACCGGGGCGCATGAATATTTTTGATGAATATCCCTTCAAAGTTATCCTGGATTATGCACACAATGCGGCTGCCTTTAAAGGCATGTGTCATCTCGTTTCACGTCTGGAAACTCATGGAAAAAACATCTGTGTGATTTCCATGCCTGGAGACAGAAGAGATGAGGATGTTGTCGAGGTAGCAAAGATAGTCTCCGGAGTTTTTGATCATTTTATCTGTAAAGCAGATGATAATCGAAGGAAACGCGGCTACGATGAAATCCCACAAATGCTGCGGAAAATTCTGCTGGAAAACGGGGTCGCTGAAGAGAACATCGAAGTAATTGCTGACGAAGTTGAATCGATTCAACAGGGTCTCTCAATGGCTGAACCTGGAGATTTACTGATGATCTTTGGTGACAATGTGACACGTTGCTGGAA
>JACNKY010000403.1 GCA_014381795.1 Pseudomonadota bacterium
CTTTTTTTACTTTCACTAAGAAAATGCTGGCCTTTGATCCCGATGGTTATTCATTACAATGGTACAACGATTTTTTTACTAACTTGAATTGGCAGGGAGCTGTCAGGAATTCAGTCTTCATAGCTTTTTTTGCTACAATAATTGCTACATTTTTGGGCACTTTGGCTTCATTAGGGCTTTCCCGTCCAAATATGCCTTATCGTACTCTTATTACGAGTTTATTGATTTCCCCGATGATAGTACCTCTCATTATTTCTGCTGCAGGTATGTTCTTTTTTTACAGTCGTATAGGATTACAGGGGACACATCTTGGAGTGATCTTAGCGCATGCTGTACTCGGTACACCTTTCGTTGTGATCACAGTAACAGCAACTTTGACGGGCTTTGACAATGATTTGATTCGTGCCTCTCAAAGTCTGGGAGCTACGTCCACAACAACATTTTTCAAAGTCATTGTACCTTTGATTACTCCAGGAGTTATTTCAGGTGCTCTCTTTGCTTTTGTTACATCATTTGATGAGGTGGTTGTAGTGCTTTTCGTTGGTTCGTATAGGCAGCGCACAATACCATGGCAAATGTTCTCAGGATTACGTGAACAAATTAGCCCCACAATTCTCTCAGCAGCAACTTTATTGATTCTAATTACAATTGCTCTGTTGACCACACTTGAGCTGCTGAGACGCCGTACAGAACGACTCCGAGGGGTTACTCCTTCCTAAGCTGTATTGGCATAAAGTCTCTTTGCTCATTCCGTTTTAAGAGCGAAGGTTTCCCACGGTAGAATCTAGATTTTACAACTTTTCCATCCAGCGACTCATTTCCCGTAATCATAAACGTCATTCTTAACAACAACTTCTTAGAGTAGTTTTTTTAATGCAATCACTAAAAATAATTAAAAAATGACAACTGTATTTGAAAACGCTACAATCGCTCATGTTTCAGGTAGGCCTCATTCTCATCAGGCTGCACTGGAAATCCTTCCTCCGGAAGGTTTTGCAACTGCGATAGCAGAAATTACCCAATGGGATGGATATGCGCCTACATCGCTATTTAGCTTGAAAGCGCTTGCAGCAAGTCTGACTCTCAGTGAAATACTCTATAAAGATGAAGGTTCCCGATTTGGCCTTGGAAGTTTCAAGGCGCTCGGCGGAGCATATGCCGCTTTACGTGTATTACAAAAACAAATATCTCTCTCGTTGGGTCATGACGTCAGTTTAAAAGATATTCGTACAGGAAAACACACCAAAGAAGCAGCCGAAATTACATTAGTTTCTGCAACCGACGGCAACCATGGACGTTCCCTCGCCTGGGGTTGTCAGCGTTTTGGCGCCCCATGCCGGATCTATATCCATGCAGAAGTCAGCGAGGGACGAGCCGCAGCCATACGTGATTTAGGTGCGGAAGTAATTCGGATTAAAGGGGACTATGACGATTCCGTAGAGTTGGCCCGCAGAGAGTCCGATGAAAACAATTGGTTCGTTGTCTCCGATACTTCATGGCCTGGTTATTTTGAGCCACCACGTGATGTCATGCTGGGTTATGGTGTGATGACAAGTGAAATTAACATAGAGTTGACTCAACCGCCAACACATATCTTTCTGCAAAGTGGCTGTGGTGGTTTTGCTGGTTCAATTACTGCTTCATTGCACCAGTATTGGGGAGAGCAAGCTCCAAGGGTGGTGATTGTTGAGCCAAAGCTCGCCCCATGTTTATTTGAAAGCTCGAAGGTAAAAAAAGCTTTATTTGTTAAAATTAACGAAGAATCTATTATGGCCGGCTTGTCCTGCGGAGAAGCATCCGAACTGGCTTGGGATATCATTACTGAAGAAGCGAGTGATTTTATAACCATACCAGAAAATATAGTGGCCCCTACCGTTCGTCTTCTTGCACGTCCTGAAGGAGATGATCCTATCATTGAAGCGGGGGAAAGTGCAGTGGCAGGGCTTGCTGTGCTTATCTGTGCTGCAAAACAGCCGGTATTAAGAGCTAAACTTGGTTTGAAAAACAACTCACGTGTCCTGTTGATCGGTACTGAAGGAGTCACAGATAGAGAGATATTTAATAAAATTATGGAAGGAGATAAAAATGCTGGATAGCCCTGTGCGAGGTTTTCCTGTTAAGGAGTTCGAGGCGCGTTTAGAGCGATTACATAAACTGATGTCTACAAAAGGACTAGCCGGAATTTTACTGATGAGTGAACCGGAAGTGCGCTATTTTACTGGTTTTCTTACACAATTTTGGCAAAGTCCGACACGTCCCTGGTTTCTTTTCATTCCTGTTGACAAAAAACCGATTGCTGTAATTCCTGAAATTGGTGCTGCGTTGATGCGCACAACCTGGATTGATGATATTCGAACATGGGGTGCACCATGGCCTAAAGATGACGGCATTAGCCTTTTGCAGGACTTACTTGATCCATTGTTGAAAAGTGGAGCACGGTTGGGAGTCATGAAAGGGCATGAAACCAGTTTGCGTATGCCGCTGGGAGATTATGAGCGTTTGATGTCCGGATTGGCTGGAATTGAGGTAGTTGATGCTACTGATATTTTACGTAATTTACGGATGGTTAAATCAGCAGCAGAGATTGAGAAAATTGCTTATATTTGCGGAATCACTTCACGGACTTTTGCAAGGGCTGGTGATATTTTTCACAAAGGTCAGTCACTTGCGGAAGCCTTCCGTGCTTTTCGGATAGAATGCTTGACACAAGGTGCTGATGATGTTCCTTATTTGGCTGGGGGTGCTGATCAAGGCGGTTATTGTGATATTATCTCACCTCCTTCAAATCGGTCTTTAGAATCCGGAGATATTTTGATGTTTGACACCGGAGCTACTTTTGATGGTTATTTTTGTGATTTTGACCGTAATTATGCCATAGAGCAAGCGGATGATCTCTCACGCCGTGCCTATGATACTTTATGGCGTGCAACCGAAGCAGGACTTTCCACGGCACGGCCTGGAAGCACCTGCCGTGATTTATTTCAGGCAATGCAAAATGTCATTTCAGAGATGGATGATCAAGGTGGGGAAGTTGGACGATATGGTCACGGACTTGGGATGCAACTCACTGAGCAACCTTCGCATGCAGTCTTTGATGATACTGTGTTAGAAGAAAACATGGTCATCACGCTGGAACCTTCACTTAACTACAGTGAAGGCCGAATTATGGTGCATGAAGAAAATCTTGTAGTGCAAAATGGTAAACCGCGACTCTTATCGGTTCGTGCAACTCCGGAACTTCCAATTATCGGTGTTAGTTAAAAAATTATAATGTTTTAACAATGACAGACTAAGCATAACTTTATTTCAATTGTTGTACTTGCAAAACAAAGAAGATTTACGCGTCAATATAATTGTTGGCTAATCACAATGACAAAAATTTTAACAGCAGAACAAATTCAGCAATACCATGAAAATGGTTTTGTGTCACCGATTCGCGTCATGTCTGAAGACGAAGCATGCTCAATTAAGGCAAAACTTGAAGAAGCAGAAAAAAATTATCCACGAGAATTCAATCCAGAAAACCGTAATAATTTGCACCTGACATTTTCATTTCTTGATGAGTTAGCTCACAACAGCATTATCGTGGATGCTGTAGAAGATATGATTGGTCCGGACATTTCATTATGGGCATCAGTGATGTTTAGCAAAGATCCTTCTACCAATCACTTTGTGAGCTGGCATCAGGATGCAACCTACATGGGGATGAACAGGTGTGACTTCCTCACACCATGGATTGCATTAACGCATAGCAATTTAGAAATGGGCTGTATGACCATGATTCCTGGCAGTCACAAACAAAATATCCGCAAACATGAAGATACATTTTCTGAAAATAACATATTAACGCGCGGACAAGTTGTCAAAGATGTTGATGAATCAAATGTTGTTGATTTGATTCTGAAACCAGGAGAAATGTCAATTCACCATGGTGCTGTCATTCATAGTTCAAAGCCGAACAAAAGTAAGCACAGAAGAATAGGTTTTGCTCTGCAATCTTATATGTCTCCCGAGGTAGAACAAATTGTTGGCAAAAATATGTGGATGCACATACGCGGCAAGCCTAGAAGAGATCATGATGGTATGAGCTTGTCTCGACCTCAATATGATATGGATCCACTATCGGTTTCCCAGCGAAAACTTGCTGATGAAAATTACTCATATATTCTCTATAATGGTGCGAAAATAAAGCGTAATTATTAGTTTAATTTGCTTTTTCCTCAAACAATTATTAAAGCTATGAAAAATCCTAAATCGCCCATAATCATAGACGCACTCCAGTACAACAACTGGTCAGAGAAAATTTTCCGTCAGATGAATGAAGGTGGAGTAGCGGCTGTTCACGTAACAATATGTTACCACGAGGGTTTTCAGGAGATGGTAGAAAATATCATCACCTGGAACCGTCTGTTTGAGAGGCATCCGGAGTTGATTGTTCAGGGACGCAGCGCTGAAGATGTGCTGAAAGCGCGTGATGAGGGGCGAACAGCAATTATCTTTGGTTTTCAAAATTGCTCGCCAATCGAGGATGATATCGGTTTAGTTGAGATATGTCATCAACTTGGTGTACGTTTCATGCAGCTTTCCTACAACAATCAAAGTCTCCTGGCAACAGGCTGTTACGAAGAAGATGATCCTGGAATAACAAGGATGGGACGTCAAGTGATCAAGGAAATGAACAGAGTTGGACTGGTTGTTGACATGAGCCATTCTGCACCTCGTTCAACTCTTGAAGCAATAGAAATTTCAGCACGACCAATTGCCATCACTCATGCGAATCCTTTTTTCTGGTGCGAGGCGTTGCGAAACAAGTCGGATGATGTTTTAGAGGCACTTGCTGAAAGCGGCGGAATGCTTGGTTTCTCAATGTATCCTCATCATTTGAAAGATAAATCAGCGTGTTTGCTGGAAGATTTTTGCGTTATGATAGCGCGGACTGCTGAAATGATAGGAGTTGAGCGGATTGGCATAGGGAGTGATCTATGTCAAAACCAACCTGACAGCGTGGTTGAGTGGATGCGTAACGGAACATGGAGCAACGATAGGGATTTCGGTGAAGGTTCAGCAAATTTAGCAGGTTTTCCAGAACAGCCAGAATGGTTCCGTGATAATCGAGATTTTGAAAATATTTTCAGTTGTTTGAGGAAAACAGGTTTTTCCGAAAATGAAGTAGTGCGTATTGCCGGACTTAACTGGCTCGAATTCTTTGAAAAATCTTTTGGTCCGCAAAAATAAAAATGAAAGAGATTATGCCTGAGTCAAACAATGTTGTTTCAACAGGAATGCGTTC